>CACXNH010000039.1 GCA_902768955.1 uncultured Bacteroidia bacterium
TACAGGAAAAAGTCTTTTCTGGAAAAGCGTTTTTTTGCAACCACATGCGGCGCGGCGCAGAAATCGGCCATGCTCATGGCATACTGTGCGCGTTCCACTCCTTTATCGTCACGGGCCTGCAAAAACGCCCACATGGCGGCTTCAAACCGGCACTCCATCATGAGGCTGTCGCCCTTGGACAGGCTCTGCCCCCACAGGCTAAAGCCTGCGGTAAAAAGTAGGACAGATATGCCGATTCTCCTTAACGTCATTCAAATGTAGCCTGCAAAATTAAGAAATAGTTGTGAGAAAGCTGTTAATTCAGAAAAAAATCGTAAATTTGCAACCTATTTTGCCGTGGTGTCTACTGACGCCAAGAAATATGCCAAAATATTAAACTAAAAATACAAAAACAATGCAAAGCAAAGGTTGGATCAGATTTGTAGCGATTATGCTTGCCATTGCCAGCATCTGGCAGCTCTCCTTTACCGCGGTAACCCGCATCCAGGAGAAGAAGGCTGCCAAGTACGCAGAAGAGCAGGCACAGCTTTTCGTTGAAGCAAACAACACCGCCGCAGAGGTACGTGAGTACGTTGCAGATTCTGTGGCAAACATCAGGAATAGGGCATACATTGACTCTATCTCCAATGAGAAGGTATTCCTCGGTTACACCTACAAGAGCACCAAGGAAAAGGAAATCAACCTGGGTCTGGACCTCAAGGGCGGTATGAACGTCATGCTGCAGGTTCAGCTGGAAGACCTCGTGAAGGCTCTTTCCGGAAACAGCTCAGACCCTGATTTCGTGGCCGCCCTTGCCCAGGCCAAGGCCAATAACGTGAACTCCAGCGCAGACTTCATCGGCCTGTTCGCAGAGGCTTGGGAGCAGGTTGCCCCCGGCCGCCGTCTGGCAGAGGTCTTCGCAACTTATGAGCTCCGTGACAAGGTAGCCAACGACGCAACCAATCAGCAGGTAATCTCCGTTATCCGCGCAGAGGCCAAGAGCGCCGTGGACAACTCCTTCAACGTTCTCCGTAACCGTATTGACCGTTTCGGCGTAACCCAGCCCAATATCCAGCAGGTTGGCAATTCCGGCAAAATCCTCATCGAACTCCCCGGCGTAAAGGACCCCGAGCGTGTACGTAAACTCCTCCAGGGCACCGCATCCCTTGAGTTCTGGCCCACATTCCAGGGCAACGAGGTAGACCTCTATGCAGTAGACGCCCGCGTGGCAGAGATCCTTGGAAACCTCAGTGACAGCACCGTGGTTGCCAATCCTCTGTTCCAGGTATTCTCACCTTCAGGTTGGAACAACGCCTGCCTCGGTTTTGCAGCCGGCATTGACACCACCACTGTGAACCAGTACCTGGCAATGGCTCAGGATGTCCTTCCCCAGGGCTTCCGCGGCATGTGGTCCGTAAAGCCCACAGACCTTGTGCAGGGTGCAAATCTTTATGAACTGGTAGCCATCAAGGCCACTTCACGTGACGGCAAGGCACCCCTTGACGGCGGCGTTGTCACAGACGCACGCGTAAACTTCAATGGTGCGCAGAACGGTGGTAACGGTGCTCCTTCCGTGTCCATGACCATGAACGCAGAAGGCGCCTCCATCTGGGCCCGCCTCACCAAGGACAATATCGGCAAGCAGGTTGCAATCGTCCTTGACGGTCTTGTGTATTCCTATCCTACCGTCAACACTGAGATTACCGGCGGTTCTTCTGAGATTACGGGTAACTTCGACGTACAGGAGGCCGAGGACCTTGCAAACGTCCTCAAGTCCGGTAAGCTTCCCGCCCCTGCAACCATCATCCAGGAGCAGGTGGTTGGCCCTTCACTCGGTAGCGCCTCCATCAAGGCCGGTCTCATCAGCTTCCTCATCGCATTCTGCCTTGTACTCATCTACATGGTATTCTTCTACCAGGGCGCAGGTATCATTGCCGATGTAGCACTTCTTTGCAACGTTCTCCTCCTCTTCGGTGTCCTGGTAAGCTTCGGCGCCGTCCTTACCCTGCCCGGTATCGCCGGTCTGGTCCTGACCCTGGGTATGGCTGTGGATGCCAACGTTATCATCTATGAGCGTATCAAGGAAGAGCTTGCGGCAGGCAAGGGCTTCTCGCTTGCGGTCCACGACGGTTACAAGAACGCTTACAGCGCAATTATCGACGGTCAGCTCACAACCCTCATCACCGGTATCATCCTCTACATCTTCGGTTCCGGTCCCGTGCAGGGCTTTGCTACCACCCTCATCATCGGTATCGTGACATCCGTCCTTACCTCCATCTTCGTGACCCGCATCATCTTCGACGACCGCATCAAGGCCGGCAAGACTGTTGCGCTCTCCAACAAGCTCACCCAGAACATCCTCAAGAACACCAAGGTAGACTTCATCGGCCTCAAGAAGTGGTCCTACATGATCTCCGGTGCCCTTATCGTCATCTCCATCGCTTCCATTGCCTTCAAGGGCTTCAGCTATGGTGTTGATTTCACCGGCGGCCGTACCTATATCGTGCGCTTCGACAAGAGTGTCACCGCAGAGGAAGTCCGCGCTTCAGTTGAAGATGTGTTCAAGGCCGCCGCAGAGGCAGAAGGCATTGACCAGTACTCAGTTGAGGTTAAGCAGTTCGGTGGAGACGCCCAGATGAAGATCACCACCCAGTACAAGAACAACTCTGAAAGCACTGAGGTGGACGCAGAGATTGAGGGCCTCCTCTATGATGCTCTCAAGGGCTTCTACGCAGAGAATATCCAGCTGGCCGATTTCAACTCAACCCTGGAGAACCCCAACGGTATCATCTCCTCCGATAAGGTTGGTCCTACCATCGCCCGCGATATCACCCGCAGCGCATTCATCGCCGTGTTCCTTGCCCTCATCGCTATCTTCGCATACATCGCAGTCCGCTTTAAGGGCTGGACATGGGGTCTTGGCGGTGTCGTGTCACTTGCACATACCGCTCTCATCGTGATTGGCTTCTTCTCCCTGTTCAACGGTATCCTGCCGTTCAACCTGGATGTAGACCAGACCTTCATCGCCGCTATCCTTACCATCATCGGTTACGCCATCAACGATAACGTGGTTATCTTCGACCGTATCCGTGAGCAGAGGGGCCTGCACCCCAAGGAGGATTTCCGCACCACAGTGAACACCGCTCTCAACGCAACCCTCACACGTACCCTCAACACGTCCGTGTCCACGTTGCTTCCTATGCTTGCCATCGCCATCTTCGGCGGTGAGAGCATCCGCGGTCTTGCTGTTGCACTGTGCCTCGGCGTTATCATCGGCACCTACGCTTCCATCATGATCGGTACTCCCGTCATGTTTGACGCCACTGCCGCTGCCGCCCGCAAGGCTCAGAAGAAATAGTAAGCGGAAACTAAGTCAATTCCGTCATTTTTGACACTTTTTGCAGGATTTCACTCGGTCTCCCGGGTGAAATCCTGCATTTTTGGCCTTTTTTGAGGGATTTGACTCGCCGTAGCTGTTGATAACTTTTTTCGGTGAATCTCACTGAAAAAACTTATCTTTGTTCCTATGAGTTTTGTGCATCTTCACGTCCACACCCAGTACTCAATCCTGGACGGACAGTCTTCCATAGAAAACCTTTTCAACCGGGCCGATGAACTTGGTATGCCGGCTCTTGCCATAACGGACCACGGCAATATGTACGGCGTAAAGGAGTTCTTCAAATTCGCCGCCAAGCACCCCAATGTGAAGCCCATAATCGGCTGTGAGATTTACGTTTCCAAAGGAGACCACAGGCTCAAGGAAAAGGGTTACTACCACCTCATTCTTCTGGCAAAGAACTACCAGGGGTATCTGAACCTTGTGAAGATTGTATCCGAAGGCCACATCAACGGCATGTACTACAGGCCCCGCGTGAGCCATGAGGTGATTGAGAAGTATCATGAGGGGCTCATCTGTTCATCGGCCTGCCTTGCGGGAGAGATTCCACGCCTTATCATGGCGCGTGATGACGCAGGCGTGGAAAAGGCCATAGAGTGGCACAAAAGAGTGTTTGGGGAAGACTATTACCTTGAGGTGATGAAACACCCCACGGAGGTTCCTGGCCTTTCCAATGACCTTTATGAGCAGCAGTGTTACTATACAGAGGAGATTTTCAAACTGGCCGCAAAACACGGCATCAAGGTAATTGCCACCAACGACGCCCATTTTGTGAGAAAAGAAGACGGCCCGGTGCACGACCGCCTCATCTGCCTTACCACCAACTCATTCATAGATGACCCCCAGCGCCTCCGTTACACCCAACAGGAGTACATCAAGACGGAAGAGGAGATGGCCGCGCTGTTCCCGGACCACCCTGAGGCTCTGTCTAACACCCTGGAAGTGACATCCAAGATTGAGTCCTATTCCATAGACAGGGATCCCGTGCTGCCGGTATTTGAGATAGACCCGGTATTTATGGCCCAGATAGACAAGTACCTGGAGCAGTACAAGGACGTCATAGATGCAGGCCGCTGCGACAAACACGGCACCTACCGCGGAGACGGCTTCTGCCATTCCGTGGCATACCTCTGCCACCTTACATATCAGGGCGCGCACGCGCGTTACGGGGAAACCCTCACTAAGGAGCAGGCAGAGCGCATAGATTTCGAGCTCAAGACAATATGCAGGATGGGCTTCCCGGATTATTTCCTAATAGTCCAGGACTATATTGCGGCATCGCGCGCAATGGGCTCCATGGTGGGCCCTGGCCGTGGAAGTGCCGCCGGATCCGTTGTGGCCTACTGCCTCAAAATTACAAACCTGGACCCCATCAAATACCAGCTCCTGTTTGAGCGTTTCCTCAATCCGGACCGTATCTCCATGCCGGATATTGACGTTGACTTTGAAGACCTTACAAAGGCCCACCAGTACGTTGAGGACAAATACGGCGCATCCCACGTGTCCCGCGTCATCACCTTTGGAACAATGGCTGCCAAGAGCGCCATCAAGGATGTTGCGCGCATTTCTCACGTGAGCATAGATGAGAGCAACCGCCTCACTAAGATGGTCCCGGACCGCTTCTCTGAGAAAAAGGAGAAGGAATATCCCTTCAATCCCAAACTGGATGAGCTTAAGCCCGGTTTCAAGGTTGTTGAAAAGGAGGTTGACGGCGTTAAAAAAACCTTCCAGAAAGGTATGGAGGACGTAGACGTCAAGATCAACCTCAAGAACTGCTACCGCCTTGTTCCGGAGTTCATAGAGGAGCTTAAGAACGGCCCGGAAATCAACAAGGAGGTCCTGAAATACGCCCAGGCCCTTGAGGGAAGCGTCCGCCAGACGGGAATGCATGCCTGCGCCACCATTATCGGCCGCGGGGACCTTACAGAATATCTTCCCATAACGCTTTCCCAGGATAAGGATACGGGGCTTTATGTACGTACGTCCCAGTTTGACGGCCATTATATTGAGGACGTTGGTATGCTCAAGATGGACTTCCTGGGCCTTATCACCCTCCAGATCATCCATAACTGCCTGGACCTCATCAAGGAGCACCACGGGGAGGATATTGACATTGAGGCCATCCCCATCGACGACAAACCCACCCTGGAACTCTACGGCCGCGGAGACACTACATCCGTGTTCCAGTTTGAATCCGAGGGTATGAAGTCCTGGCTGCAGCGCCTCAAGCCGGAGCGTTTTGAGGACCTCATTGCCATGAACGCCCTGTACAGGCCCGGTCCTATGGACTATATCCCGGACTTTGTCGCCCGTAAGCAGGGAGAACAGAAGATAGAGTATGACCTCCCTGAAATGGAGGAATACCTCCAGGATACCTACGGCGTAACGGTGTACCAGGAGCAGGTGATGCTTCTTTCCCAGAAACTTGCCGGTTTCACCAAGGGTGAGGCCGATAAACTCCGCAAGGCCATGGGTAAGAAGCAGATTGACATCCTGAACTCCCTCAAGGACAAGTTTATGACGGGAGGCCAGGCCCACGGCCACCCGGAGAAAGTCCTTGACAAGATCTGGAAAGACTGGGAAAAGTTTGCCCAGTATGCCTTCAACAAGTCCCACGCCACGTGTTATGCCTGGGTTAGTTACCAGACCGGCTGGCTCAAGGCCCATTATCCTTCAGAGTTCTTTGCAAGTTGCCTCAACTGCGCAAAGTCCATGGATGAAACCGTGAAGATAATGGACGACTGCAAGGGCCACGGCATCAAGATCCTGGGCCCGGACGTGAATGAAAGCTCAGGCCATTTCACGGTAAACGCCAAGGGAGATGTCCGTTTTGCCCTCAGTTCCATCAAGGGCTTTGGCGGCAACATTGTGGATGCAATTGTGAAAGAGCGCGACGAAAACGGCTTGTTCTCAGATGTTTACGATTTTGTAGAGAGGATGAGTGGCTGCGTGAACCGCAAGAGTTTTGAGAATCTTGTGAACTCCGGAGCGCTGGATAGTTTCGGACATCCCCGCGGAATGTACTTCCTTCCCGGAAAGGGCGGAGGAGACCTTTTCATAGACCAGGTAACCCGCTACGGAGACCTCTACAGGAATGACTCCGTGCAGGCCGGCGCATCCCTCTTTGGAGATGCGGAGGAGATGAAGCCGGAGCGTCCGGGGCTCCCCGAGGGCGTTCCCAATGTGGATATAATGGAAGAACTCCAGAAGGAGAAGGACCTTGTGGGCATGTACCTCAGTTCCCACCCCCTGGACCGCTATGACTTTGAGATAAAGAATTTTGCCACCTGCAAGATAGGTGACCTTCAGGATCTCATTGCCGATTGCGATTCCAAGAAAAAGACCGCCAAGGTATCCATAGCGGGCATTGTTACGGATTTCAAGCAGTTGACCACAAAGGCCGGAAAGCCCTATTCCCGCACTATGCTGGAAGATTATTCCGGTTCCTTTGAACTCACTCTCTTTGGAAAGGACCACGAGGTCTTTATGCAGTACATGCAGCCAAAGGCCACCCTGTTCCTTGAAGGGGAGATAGCAGAGAAATACTTCCTGAAGCCGGAGGAAAAGGCGCAGGGTAAACCCGCGCCTCCGTATGTGTTCAAACTCCGTAAGGTCACCCTCCTTGGCAATGTGGCCGAAGACCTCCTTGGCGGCTTCTCAATGGATATCACCACTCCTATGCTTACGGACAAGTTCCGACGGGACCTTGTGGGCGTTGTGAAGCGCCACAAGGGCAATATCCCCCTCACGCTCTATCTCTATGACCCCGGCACGCGCTACCGCATCCAGTTCTACTCCAAGAAGTTCCAGATAGCCGTCACCTCAGAGTTCATCCGTGAACTACACAATATCGGCATAGAGCACTACGAGGTTGTGAAAAAGTAGTTTGTCCCCGCTGCGCAAACGCCTGATTCACAGCGTTTTACTGGTTTAAGGGTGCACTTCACGGTGCCCCCCTTTTTCTGTAAGTGCCTGGGGCATAGCGGTTTATGCGCCAGCGCCACGTCACTGACAATTTGGCAGGAAATCCCTAACGGAACGGAGATTGATTCTATCCATAGCACAAGGAGGACAAAACTATGGATCAGAACAACAATAATAATCAATCATTCCTGCAGAGGTTTGCAATAAACCTCAATGAACGTGCGGCACAAGGGAAACTGGACCCTGTGATTGGCCGTGACGACGAAATCCGCCGCGTGCTCCAGATCCTTTCCCGACGTACCAAGAACAACCCTATCCTGGTTGGTGAACCGGGTGTGGGTAAGACCGCAATATCTGAAGGCATAGCCCAGAACATAGTGAACGGGCAGGTGCCGGAAAACCTGAAATCAAAAAAGGTGTACTCCCTGGATATGGGCGCGCTCATTGCGGGCGCAAAGTATCAGGGTGAGTTTGAGGAGCGTCTGAAGGGCGTTGTGAAGGAGGTTGTGGACAGCGCCGGAGAGATCATCCTTTTCATCGACGAAATCCACACCCTTGTGGGCGCTGGCCGCACAAGCGGCGCAATGGACGCTTCCAACATCCTGAAGCCGGCCCTGGCCCGCGGTGAACTGAGGACCATCGGCAGCACCACCCTTGATGAGTATCAGAAGTATTTTGAGGCCGATAAAGCCCTGGAGCGCCGTTTCCAGATGGTGATGGTAGACGAGCCAAGCCCTGCGGAGTCCATTGCCATATTAAGAGGCCTTAAGGAGCGCTACGAGAATCACCATAAGGTGCGCATAGAGGACGATGCCCTCATTGCCGCCGTGAACCTTTCACACCGTTACATCACAAGCCGGTTCCTCCCGGACAAGGCTATAGACCTTGTGGACGAGGCTGCCTCAAAACTCCGCCTGGAGATGAACTCAGTGCCGGAGCCAATCGATGACCTCAACTCCGCCATCCGCCAGAAAGAAATTGAGCGTGAGGCAATTAAGCGCGAGGGCGCATCGGCCAAAATGGATAAACTGGAGGCCGAACTTAAGGACCTCCAGGCCAAACGCGATGAACTTATGAAGCGCTGGAACGCGGAGAAGGAGATCCTGGAGGGCCTCCAGACCTCCCGCCAGAGCCTTGAAGACCTTGCCATCCAGGCCAAGCAGGCCGAAAGAACCGGAGACTACGCCAAGGTGGCCGAAATCCGCTACGGCAAGATGGCCGCAACGCAGAAACGCATAGACGAACTCACCGCAAAGGCCGAAGCCATAAAGGAACCGATTGTCACTGAGGCGGTTACTCCGGAGGATATCGCAGAGGTTGTAGCCAAATGGACCGGCATCCCCGTAAAACGTATGCTGGAAAGTGAGAAGGAAAAACTCCTGAGGATGGAAGGAGAGCTGCATAAACGCGTTGTAGGCCAGGACGCCGCCATAAAGGCCGTGGCCGATGCCGTGCGCCGTTCAAGGGCCGGGCTCAGCAACGAGAAACGCCCTATCGGCAGTTTCCTCTTCATGGGTACTACCGGCGTGGGTAAGACAGAACTTGCAAAGGCCCTGGCAGAGTTCCTCTTCAACGATGAAAACATGATGACGCGTATAGATATGAGCGAGTATCAGGAGCGTCATACCGTGAGCCGCCTTGTGGGTGCGCCTCCGGGATACGTTGGCTACGACGAAGGCGGCCAGCTCACGGAGGCTGTGCGCCGTAAACCCTACTCAGTGGTGCTTCTGGACGAGATAGAGAAGGCCCACCCGGACGTTTTCAACGTGCTTCTGCAGGTGCTTGACGACGGCCGTCTCACTGACAACAAGGGCCGCACCGTGGACTTCAAGAACACCATCCTCATAATGACCTCCAACGCCGGGGCCGATATTATCCAGTCCTATATGGAGCGTCTCCCGGAGGTGAACGGCATAGATATGGAAGCGCTCACAAAGCGCCGTCAGATGCTGGACGAGTGCTCCTCCCGCGTCCTGGACGTCCTGAAGCAGACCGTCCGTCCGGAGTTCCTCAACCGTATTGATGAGATCATAATGTTCGATCCCCTCACCAAGGCCGATATCCGGGACATCCTCCATCTCCAGGAGGAAGAGCTCCGTAAGCGCCTCCAGGACAGCGGCATAAGTGTAGAATTTACCCCGGCCTTTGAAGACCTTATGGTGGAGAAGGGCTATGATCCCGCTTATGGCGCCCGCCCCGTGAAAAGGGTTATGCAGCGTGAACTTGTGAATCTCCTTGCCAAGGCCATCCTGGACGGCACAGTGCGTAAAGACAGCGTTGTCCACGTAGATGCCCTTGGCGGCGAGGTAGTGGTGCGGTGACCGCCTGGCGCGTAAGTCCCAATCAATCAGCCACTTACAGAAAAAGGGGTGCACCGTGAAGTGCACCCGTATACTAGTAAAACGCTGTGAATCAAGCGTTTATGCGCCATAAGATGCCCGATCAGGTCGGGCATGACGGGAAGCCGTCTTATTTCACCAGCTTGAAACCTACGCGGAACTGGTCATAGCCGTCGGCCAGGGAAGAGATGGCCTTGACCTCTGAGGACTTCTCTCCAAGCTTGGAGGAGATGCCTTTCACAAGGGCCAGGAGCTTGTCTGCGGTGAACAGCATCCTGGCGCCGTTAAGGCTGCTCTCAAGAGTACCGGTCATGCACAGGAACTTCATGGTCTTTCCAAAGGTGAGGGTAACGGTCTTTTCACCGTCTCCTACCTTGTATGTGCCGGGGAGGGCCAGGGGACCGCAGTTGAGCACAAAGCTGTTGTCTTCTGCGTTGAACGTGAAGGTCATTGCACCGGGTTTGATGCCAACCTTTGCAAGGTATTCATCTGCCTTGGACTCCATTCCTGCGGTAACTGCAGTGCCGGCGAGGTTGGTGAGGACATTGCCCTCTGAGCTTGATGCGGAGCATGCTATGCCATTGTAGGTGTAGGTTCCGTTGAGGCTGATGGGGGCGCTGTATACAGTGCCGGCAAGACCTGAGATAATGTTGCCAAGAGTGCTCTGGGTGTTTCCGCCAAGAAGGCCGCCAAGGACGCCCTGTGCGGGAGCGGTGGCAGCGAATGCCACTGAAAGTGCGATAACGCTGATGATTTTCTTCATAATAGTACTATATATGATTTAATAAGTTTCCGTCCGTAAATATAAGAATTTTTATTCACTTTCTTCCGTCCAGCCCTGTGCTTTTACCGGAAATTCCACGCCTTCGGGGGTCACAAGTACGGTCCCGGCCTCAGGCTGTGCAAGATGGCCGATGATATCAAAAGTCTGGAACTCCCGCCTGAATTTCTCCAGGTGAAGGATGGGAACCACAAACAGCAGGCGGTTGTCGTCTCCGCCGTTCATTGCGGCCGATACGGGATCCAGGTCCAGTTCCTTCCCAAGCTGGAAGCTTCCGCCCTCGAAGGGAATTTTGTCGGCATAAACTTTTGCCCCAAGGCCGCTGTCACGGGTGAGCCGCTTCAGGGCATCGGCCAGACCGCGCGTCACAAAATAGCCGTATGAAGGGTAGATTTCAACATCCTCAAGCCTCTCCACAACGGAGGCCTCAAGCTCCGGTCGCAGATAATCTCCCACCAGCATCTTATATTGGCCCATGTCCGGCTGGGTGCCCTTTTCCGCAAACTCCTTAGCCCCACGCTCCAGTACCTGCAACCCAAGGAAAGCGGCCCCCAGGGCCCCTGAAACGCAGATAAGGTCCTTGCTCTTTGCCGCCATCCTGCGTTTGGCGGTTAGGGCCGATGTCTCACCCGTAGCGCTCATACTCACGTAAAGCCCGTTCTGGGACGGCTGGAGGTCCAGGTTCACGGCCTCGAAGCCATGCTCCTTTGCCGCCACGGTAATACCCATCCAGAGGTCCTTCACCTGCGGAAGGTCCAGTTTGGCCGATACCCCAAGAATCACATTCAGGAGCTTAGGACGGGCCAGGGCGGCGTAAAGCTCACCCACAACGCCTACAACACATTTGTAGCCCAGATGTTTCAGGGGGAAATACACCAGATTGAAATCCGGCCCTTCCAGGTACATCCTGGAAGCCGTTATGATGCTTCCGCCCTTGGAGGAGTAACTGAGCCCGCTTACGGGGTTATACGCAGAGAGGCGGTAGAGCTGGTCTATAGCCTCAATCTTTCCTATCTCGGAGAATGATTCTGTTTTCCAGTATTTGGCCCACTGCTCCTCGGTGAAGAAACGCCTGTAGGAAGAGTCAATCTTCTCCATCCATTTGTCAGAGATGGTCATGTACAGGTCAGGGTTCTCCACCCTGGCCTTCTGCATATCCTTAATCTCAGTCATGCGTGCGCGGAGGTCATGGTTGAGGGTGGAGTCCACGTAGAACTCCTGCCAGTATTCCAGCTCCAGGAGATCCGTCAGGCGCTTCACCTCCTTATCTATATATTCTGTCATCTGCTTCTCCTGCTGCTCCGGGGTTTGGGGCTGATTTTGGGCCGATAACCCGGCAGCAAAAAACAAACAGGGCAGCACCGCAAGGAAAATCTTACAAATTTTCATATCTTTGTATTCTTCAAACAACGTATGCAAAATTACGCAATTAATGGAAAAAGGCAAAAATATACTTAAGGGCCTTGTCCTTTCGGCCATTTTAATGACCATCGGCATAGAAGGCAATACTTGTACCAATGTGATCGTAAGCCGCGGCGCCAGCAAAGACGGCTCCGTGCTTGTGTCCTATGCGGCAGACTCCCATTACCTCTTTGGAGAGCTCTATTACAAGCCTGCGGCAGACTGGAAGGCCGGCAGCACCCTGGACATCCGTGACTGGGACTCCGGCCGCTATCTTGGAAACATTGAGCAGGTGCCCCACACCTTCCAGACCGTCGGCAACATGAACGAGCATCAGGTAATCATAGGAGAAACCACCTGGGGCGGCCGTCCGGAGCTTGAAGACAAGAAGGGAGGCATAGACTACGGCTCCCTCATCTACATTACCCTCCAGAGGGCAAAATCGGCCCGTGAAGCCATTGACATCATAGTAGACCTTGCAAACACATACGGCTATGCATCGGAGGGAGAGACTTTTTCCATTGCCGATAAGAACGAGGCCTGGATCATGGAACTCATCGGCAAGGGCATGAATATGCGCAACGGTGTAAACGTGAACAAGGGCATCGTGTGGGTGGCCATGCGGGTCCCAGACGGCGCAATCTGCGCGCATGCCAACCAGGCCCGCATAGGGAAATTCCCGCTCAATGACCCGGATAACTGCCTCTACGCCCCGGACGTCATCCGTTTCGCCCGCCGCAAGGGCTATTTTGACGGGCCGGATTCCGAGTTCTCCTTCAAGAAGGCCTATTGCCCCGCAGATTTCGGGACTGTCCGCGGCTGCGACGCCCGCGCCTGGAGCGCTTTCAACATCCTCACGGACGGCTGGTTCTCATTCTATGACCAAGAAGGCAACGCTGTCACCAAGGACGCATACGGCTATCTGGATTACGTAATGGGCCGGAATCTGGACGGAGATTTCCCTCTGTTTGTGTATCCCCGCAAGAAAGTTGGCGTAAAGGAACTGGCCGATGTAATGCGTGACCACTTTGAGGGCACCCCCATGGACATGACCCAGGACATCGGCGCAGGCGGAAACGCCCTTCCGTACCGCTGGAGGCCCATGGAATGGGAGTTTGACGGAAAAACCTACGTAAACGAGCGCGCAATAGCCACCCAGCAAACCGGTTTCTGGTTTGTGGGCCAGGCCCGTAACTATGTCCCTGATGTGGTTGGCGGCATACTTTGGTTCGGCACTGACGATGCCGCCACATCCTACCTTTCACCCATCTACACATCCACTACAAAGATTCCGGACTGCTTCCGTGAAGGCAACGGAGACCTTCTCCACTATTCTTCCACGGCCTCTTTCTGGATCAACAACCGTATTTCCAATGCCTGCTACAAGATGTACAACGTCATGGCTCCCTACGTGAGGGCAAAGGTAGATTCCTTCGAGCGTGACCAGATGGAGCGCCGCACCCACTCCGTAGATTCCATGGCCGTCGTGATGTACAACCAGGTGGTAGTGAAACTCCAGAAAAAGCTCTCCTCAAAGGGAGATGTAATGGTGTCGTCCAAACCATTTGCCAAAATTGTGAAATACGTAACAGATTATTCCGTAAAGACGGCCCAGGACCAGTTCAAGGCCTGGCAACAGCTGGAGGAAGAGCTTCTTATAAAGTTCATGGACGGAAACGTCAAGCCCCAGAACCCGGACGGCAGCTTCAAGCACTCGGAGTTCTCCAAGGCCATGCCTGAAAAAGTAGAGTGGCCCGGCTACACGGAGCTCTGGAAAGAGACCGTAGCCCAGGAGCACGGGGAAACCATCGTTGTTCCCGAATAATTTTAATAATCATGTTTGTTAGATGAGACGGTTTGTTGTTTTTATTATAATTATTTCTTGTCTGTCATGTTTAAAAATTGACGAGAACCAGGATTCTATAGTTGAGTCTATAGAGACAAAGGGCGCTATCGTAAAGAATACTCTGAGAATGGATCGTGTAAAAGTCGGTGAGGCTGGCGATGTCCTGCTTAAATCGGCGTTATATTCCTTTGAAGATGATATTGTTTCTGCATTATTCGCTGTTGAATCTCAACAAACAGGTGATTATTACTTGTCCGTTTTTATGAGCCCGGAAGATAATAGTGTCTACACCGTCAGTTGTAATGATAAGATACTTGATGGAACATTATCGCCCCAAAAACAAGGTTGGCAAAATATTGTTCTAAAATCTTCTGACGGCAAAAATGCCATAGTTCGTTTGAAATCGGGAATCAATAGTATAAAAATCTTTTCAGACAATAATGAATGTCCTGAAATTGAAATTCTAAAACTTGTAAAAAGTGAAGATGAAGTTTGCATTTCAGAAACATCATACAATAATTATCTAAACACAATATCAGTAACGCCTGAAAGCCACAATCCTTTAAAAACGCTTTCCAGTATTTCTACAAGACCTTACGTGGAATATCAATTTGTCCAGAACGTCCCTCTGACATATAGTTTTACAAAAAGTTTTCTTCATTATAAGAACTATCCTTTAAAATTTACGATTACCAACATAACAACACCTGTAATTTTTGATATTTTTACGACTAATTCTCTGTTATACACGTTCTCTTACATGTGTTTAACACCTACACCTCAGACCATCACACTAAATAATTTAACTCAAGGTTATTATACGATACATCTACGTCGTGTTATAAACAGCAATCCGGGTACATGTATGGTTATTTTGGACTATGGCCCAACTAGATATACATACGGGATGAGTGCGGTTGGCGGATATAATTATCAGATCCAAAGCGATAACTATACCGGAGGGAATGTGAACTTTTTTACTTGTTGTTCATCGGAGGGTACGGATCCCATTCTTTATCTTGACAGTGAATCGAGTGCGTATCCGCCTCGAATACATTTTATAGATGATGATTATAATACAAGTGGATCTTTTGTTTGGGAGAACAATGCTAGACTAGTTGTTCCATATAACGCCGATAATTTTACGATACATGTATCCAATCAATCAGCTGAAAATGCGGTAGGATTATGTGATTTGTACGTCAGAATGCCTTATTTCTGGACATCCTATCTGGCGGCCTCTTTCCCGTTCTTGATGGTAGATGACACAATTCTATCGGCAGAGCCCACAAATGCGTATAATTGTATAGGGTGGGCCGGTGACCTGCAATCATATGAATGGCCCCCCTATCCCGCTTCTCCTTACTATGTGAGTGGTGGTGATTTGGCATGTTTTGACAATTTTTTTTCTTCGCGTGGATACACCAGAGTAGGGGCGACATTATCTAATGCAGGTGTGGCTCTTTGGAGAACAAGTTCTGGTTTCACACATGCGTCTGTACGTAATAACAATGCTTCGGTTTATCCTCACGGTTACGATTGGGAAAGTAAAATAGGTGCAGGCGTTACACCACGTATTTTTCATGTGCGTAATGGACTTCGTGGTAGTGTGTATGGGAGTATTGCATACTATTACAAACCAATCCAAACAAATGCTATTGGGAACACCCGGCCGACGCAGGAGGATTATTGCATAGAAGCACCTATTAAGGAAAAATCCAAAATCATTTATGAACAAGGAATCATCAATCATAGAGAAGAGTATAATTGTTTTAACAGCGCATATAACGAACTGGAGAATCATAGTCGTCAGCCAGAACTAGCATTTCAAAGTTGCCCAGAGGCATTGACTCGAACTAAAGAATATATTGCACTTGTTGAAATGTCTCGTGTGTCACCCAGAATTTATGCCGCATTTGCAATTTACCATCTGTTTCAAGGCGATATAAAAGCAGGATTCTTATTGGATGACATTGCGTCGACAGAGTTTAGAAATCTAAAAGACAAAGCATACCGTCGATATGAAAGGGGGAAACCTATTGTCCCTTCAATGATTGGTAATTTCAATAGATTGGCCTATTACATCCTTGATGAATTGTATAAAGATGGAGACAAATAGATTAACGCGTATTATATTATTTGGCGTCTTTATATGGTTTACCGTATCTTGTGCCAGCAAGACGAGCAATATTTCTTATGACAAGGATTTGTATTTGGTGACGGATGAAATACTGGGATATCATGCTAATGAATATAAGGGAGATATTCACTATTGGGAGTTCCAACTTGAGTTGAGTGCGCAAGCCTTTTTGCGCTTACAAGGATATGCATATAATTCAGCGAATATAGGAAAACAATTTTTCTTAACGAACAAAGTACAGGCAGTTTCACTTACATGGATATCTCCATATTCGGATTTCGGTAATAATGAGGCTTCAATTATGATTAATTCGCAGGGCGCGAGATCTGTCACAATTATATGTTTTAGCGAGAATACACAGATAAACGTGCAAGATATACTTTATTAACTATATGACCTATCTGTTTTATCTGGTTCCGGCAGCAGCCGTGTTGGCGCTGCTCTTTGCATGGATTTTCTTCCGTCAGATGATGAGGGAGAGTGAAGGAACCGTAACTATGAGAGAAATCGCACAGTATGTGCGTGAGGGCGCAATGGCATACCTCAAACAGCAGTACAAAGTTGTTGTCATTGTATTCATTGTCCTGGCGGTACTTTTTGCCGTTCTGGCATACGGATTCGGCGTCCAGAACCCCTGGGTGCCGTTCGCATTCCTTACGGGCGGTTTCTTCAGCGGCCTTGCGGGATTCGTTGGCATGAAAACCGCCACGTATGCATCGGCCCGCACGGCAAATGCTACAATGCGAAGCCTCAATTCCGGCCTTAAGATAGCCTTCCGCAGCGGCGCCGTCATGGGCCTCACCGTGGTGGGCCTGGGCCTTCTTGACATCGCAATCTGGTGGAGCATCCTCAAGATCTTCTATGAACCCACAGAGGCCCAGAACCTTGTCGTGATTACCACCACAATGCTCACCTTCGGTATGGGCGCATCAACGCAGGCCCTCTTTGCCCGCGTGGGCGGCGGCATCTACACCAAGGCCGCAGATGTCGGGGCCGATATTGTGGGTAAGGTAGAGCAGGACATCCCCGAGGACGATCCCCGCAACCCCGCCACCATCGCCGACAATGTGGGTGACAATGTGGGTGACGTTGCCGGTATGGGCGCAGACCTCTATGAAAGTTACTGCGGCTCCATCCTCGCCACAATGGCTCTTGGCGCATCGGCCTTCTTTGGAGACGGAACAGCCGTCCAGATGAGAGCTATCCTTGCCCCTATGATGATTGCCGCAATTGGCGTAGTCCTCTCAATCTTAGGTATTTACGTGGTTCGTACAAAGGAAGGCGCTTCGCTTCAGGACCTCCTTGGTTCCCTCAGCCGCGGCACCAACCTTGCGGCCGTCCTCATCGCCCTGGTTTCCTTCGGCGTGTTCTACATCCTTGGCTTCCCCAACTGGTGGCAGATGGCACTCTCCGTGCTCTCCGGCCTTCTTGCTGGCGTGGTTATCGGCAAAATTACGGAATACTATACCTCCCATTCCTATAAGCCCACCCAGAAACTTGCAGAAAGCGCCCAGACCGGCCCCGCAACCGTCATCATCAACGGCGTGGGCCTTGGTATGATTTCAACCGCCGTTCCCGTGGTCACCATTGCCGTTGCCATCCTTCTGGCCTACGGCTTTGCAACCGGCTTCCACTTTGGCGTTGAAACTTTGAGCATGGGCCTTTACGGAATCTCCATTGCCGCTGTGGGTATGCTTTCAACCCTTGGAATCACCCTGGCAACAGATGCCTACGGTCCTATTGCCGATAACGCCGGCGGTAACGCCCAGATGAGCGAACTGGATCCTTCCGTACGTGAGATGACCGATATCCTTGACTCCCTTGGAAACACCACCGCCGCAACCGGCAAGGGCTTTGCCATCGGCTCCGCAGCCCTCACGGCCCTGGCCCTTTTGGCTTCCTATATTGAGGAGATAAAGATAGGGTTCGGCCACCTTGCCGCAAAGGGCGGAGAAATGGCGGCAGAGTTCGCGCGCCTTTCTCACGGCAGCATCACCGATATTGTGGAGCACTATGACATTACCCTCATGAACCCCATGGTCCTGGTGGGCATTTTCATCGGCTCAATGATGGCATTCCTCTTCTGCGGCCTTACAATGAATGCCGTAGGACGTGCAGCGGAGAAGATGGTCATCGAGGTACGCCGCCAGTTCCGCGAGATTGCCGGCATCCTTGAAGGAAAACAGCGCCCGGATTACACCAGTTGCGTGCGCATCTCCACAAAGGCTGCCCAGCACGAGATGATCTTCCCGTCCCTCCTTGCCATCATCGTCCCTATGCTTGTGGGAGTCATCCTTGGCCCTGCAGGTGTTATCGGCCTCCTTGCCGGCGGCCTTGGCGCAGGCTTCGTGCTGGCCATCTTCCTGGCCAACTCCGGCGGCGCCTGGGACAATGCCAAAAAATTCGTTGAGGAAGGCCACTTCGGCGGCAAGAACTCCTCCAGCCACCACGCCACCGTGGTAGGAGACACCGTGGGAGACCCCTTCAAAGACACCTCCGGCCCTTCCCTCAACATCCTCATCAAACTCATGAGCATGGTGAGCATTGTCATGGCCGGCCTCACCGTGATGCTGCACTAAGTTACACTATCGCACAGGCCCTCGCTTCGTAACTTAGCCATACGTTACCCCCTCCCGAAACCCCTCCCCTCGGGGGAGGGACTTTGTTACACCATCGCGCGGGCCCTCGCTTCGTAACTTAGCCATACGTTACCCCCTCCCGAAACCCCTCCCCTCGGGGGAGGGACTTAAGCATGCAGCTATTGCCCCACGTTACCCCCACCTGAAGCCCCTCCCCTTGGGAGAGGGACTTGTTGCACCATCCCGCAGGCTCTCGCTTTGTAACTTAGCCAACGTTACCCCCTCCTGAAGCCGCTCCCTTGGGAGAGGGACTTGTTGCACCATCTTGTAATGCCGTGGTAGTGGCAGCTAGTTTGCGGATTGTCAATTGGTTACTGGATTCTTTGGGATTACCGGTAATCCCAAAGAATCGTGTAAACGACTGAGCGTTAACCACTTAGCTGCCACCAGCTTTTGAGTGTGGGGTTTTCCTGAAGAGGGTATGCCTCTGACAAATGTCAAAAAAGGGGCTTTTCCGGTCTCTTTGCGTCACAACTCCTCCTTTAGCCCCTCCCTTGGGAGAGGGACTTGTTGCACCATCTTGTAATGCCGTGGTAGTGGCAGCTAGTTTGCTGATTGTCAATTGGTTACGAGGTTCTTTGGGATTACCGGTAATCCCAAAGAATCGTATAAACGACTGAGCGTTAACCACTTAGCTGCCACCGGCTTTTGAGCGTAGGGTTTCCAGGAAGATGGTATGCCTCTGTCAAATGTCAAAAAAGGGGCTTTTCCGGTCTCTTTGCATCACAACTCCTCCTTTAGCCCCGCCTGGGGGCATGTCTAACGTCATTGAACAAGTTCCGTAGTCCCGCTCATCCCGCG
>CACXNH010000040.1 GCA_902768955.1 uncultured Bacteroidia bacterium
GCAGATTTCCAGGACAAGGTCCAGCATATAGCGCTGGCGCTCGATGGGGCAAAGGGCGTCAATGGCGTCAAATGCGTCCTGCTGGAGAATCACAAAGTCCACCAGTTCACTCTTCCAGAAATTCACGTGGTAACTCATGGGAACGCCGTCGTCGCCAAGGATGTTGATCTGCTCACTGGCTTCCTTACCGCGTCGGATGAGGTTCTTTGCGGTAAGCACTTTGTCCACCCACCCGGGCTCTACGGTCTCATCAAGGTAGGCGCGGATCTCAGGGTAATCCAGATACTTGGAATAGGACTCCAGAGGGCCTACGGCAGGGTAGCGCTTTTGGTCGGCGCGGTTCTGCTCCAGTGCGTAGAAGCAGCGGGCGGCCTTCTTGGTGCTTTCAGTCACGGGCTCCTTGAGGTTACCGCCGGCAGGGGAAACAGTGCCGATGAAAGTAACGGCGCCGGTCTCTCCGTTATTGAGAACCACCATACCCGCACGTGCGTAGAAATTGGAAATGATGGCCGACAGGTCCACGGGGAAGGCGTCGGCGCCCGGAAGTTCCTCCATACGGTTACTCATCTCACGGAGGGCCTGTGCCCAGCGGGAGGTGGAATCGGCCAGAAGGAGGCACTTGAGGCCCATCGCCCTGTAGTATTCGCAAATTGTCATTGCGGTGTAGACAGACGCCTCACGTGCTGCAACGGGCATATTGGAAGTGTTGCAGATGATGGTTGTGCGCTCCATCAGGTGGCGGCCGGTGTGGGGGTCTATGAGTTCAGGGAACTCCGTGAAGATTTCCACAACCTCGTTGGCGCGCTCGCCGCAGGCTGCCATCACAATTACGTCGGCATCACCCTGCTTTGCGATGGCGTGCTGAAGGACGGTCTTGCCGCAGCCGAAGGGGCCCGGGATAAAGCCCGTACCGCCTTCTGCGATGGGGTTGAGGGTGTCTATCACGCGTACGCCCGTTTCCATAATCTTGTTGGGGCGCGGCTTTTCCTTGTATCCCTTGATGGCAACTTTCACAGGCCATTTCTGGGTCATAGTTACGTTCACCTTCTCACCTTCCTCATTGCGGAGAACGGCAATCACGGTGTCCACGTTATACTGACCGGCCTCCTTGATGGATTCCACGGTGTAGGTGCCCTTGAAACTGAAGGGAACCATAATCTTGTGGGGCAGCCAGCCTTCCTTCACCTCTCCAAGCCAGTCGGCGGCTATAACTGTGTCGCCAGGCTTTGCCAGGGGACTGAAGTCCCAAAGTTTTTCACGGTTGAGTGGATCCGTATATTCACCCCTCTTGAGGAACACGCCCGTCATAGTGGTAAGGTCGTTCTGAAGACCGTCGTAGGTGCTGGAGAGAAGGCCGGGGCCAAGGGTGACTTCCAGCATCCTGCCTTCGAACTCAACCTCATTGCCGCCTTTTACGCCGCGGGTGCTCTCAAACACCTGCACAGATGCCAGGTTTCCGTTCACCTTGATTACCTCTGCCATCAGTTTCACTCCTTCGGAGGTGATGTAGCAGATTTCGTTCTCGGAAACCGGGCCGTCCACCTCTACGGTGACAAGGTTGGAGACGATTCCCCTAACTATTCCTTTTGTTTTCATATGTTTATCTGTCTTTATATTCTACTCCTTTGAATGTGCCGCGCACTTCCTTGACAAGCTGCTGGAACCTCTCACGTCCCTTTGACTCGTCAAGAGAGAGCCAGCGGTCCACTATGTGAAGTTTGGCCACGTATGACAGAACAGCAGTCAGGTCGAAATAGTGGAAAGTGCCAAGGGTGTCAATGACTTCCCAGGTTACGTCGTCAAGGGCCTGCTCCCTGTCAAGAAGGCTTGAAAGGGCCAGCGCGGTCTCTACCTTTGACTCTTCCTTGAATTCTCCGCCTGTGAAACGGTAGCCGTCTATGTCCAGGCCTTCATCCGTTTCCTCTCCCTTGCCGTTCAGGATATCCTGACCGGCCGCCCTGCCAAGCGCGTTGTTGATATAACTAACCTTGGCATTGCGGAGGTTAAGGTCATAGCGGAAGTATTCCCTGATGAATTTCAAGGGGTGGGAGAGAGTCTTTGCATAAAAATCGGCGTTGAGATTCTTCTCCATGAATCCGTCAAGGAGGGTGTCCAGGACCTCTGTGTCCTTTTCCCCGAGGTTTTCCTTTATCTCCTCTATCACGCTTTCCCAATTGTGACCGTCCTCATACCTGTAATCCAGGGTGAGGAAGGGCAGGGAGGCGATAATGTACTCGAAATTGCTCATACACTAGCCGAAGAGTATCTTCTTTGTAGCAGGACGCATGTATTCCCCGATGAGGGCCTTGAAGGAATCTTCGGTGAGGCTGATGAAATAACTTCCGTCCTTTGGGCCGATTGAGAAGCCGCCCGCAACCTTTTTGGAGAAGGAAGCATCTACGCCTTTACCTACGGCCTTTGCAAGTTCTCCCTTGACAAAAGGCTCAAGCTCTTTCTGAAGTTTTTCCGGAAGGATGAGAGAAAGGTCCTGAGACTCCTCTGCGCTGAAGCGCTTTGCTACCTCCGTGATTACGCTCTTGAGGAAATCGGGCTCCTTGAGGGCTGCTCCTGCGGGCTCTACGGCCTTTGCCGTGATGAGGGACTCGATATCGGCCTTGGTTGCCTGAAGGGCCTGGGCCGATGCAGTCTTCACATCTCCCTCCACCCTTACGCGGAGGTCATCGGCCTCTTTGCGGGCCTTGGCAAGGATAGCCTCAGCCTCTTCCGTGGCCTTTTTCACTATGGCCTCGGCGTCTGCCTTGGCCTTGGAGAGGATGGCCTCTCCTTCCTGCTTTCCTTTTGAAAGACCCTCTTCGTACAGTTTCTGGGTCAGTTCCTGGAGTTTATCCATATCTTAATGTTTATGATTATATTCGTTTAATTCATGATGGCCGATGCCGTGATGGACGCTATGAGTCCACGCATACGGGTGACGCTGCCTTTATCCTTGGGGTGAACCCTGTGCGTAAGGATAATTAGAATTGTGGAGGTATCCGGGTCTATGAGTACGGACGTTCCGGTATAGCCGGAGTGGCCCCGGAGGTTCTGAGTCTCAAAAATGTCACCGGACATGAAAGGAGCGCTGTAGTATGTATCCCAGCCAAGGGCGCGGGCAACCTTTGGATCATTGTCTGCGGGGACCTCGAAGATCTTTCTGACCGTCTGGGGCCCAAGAATGCGGCGTCCCTTCCACTGTCCGCCGTTGAGAAGAGCGGAACAGATGACGGCTATGTCATCTACGTTTGAGAACATGCCGGCATTTCCGGAATTGCCTTTCATCACCAGGCGTGCGGTTGGGTCATGGACCTGTGCCTTCAGAAGGAGGGTGTCTCCCACAAATTCAGTGGGAGCGCAGAGCTCTGCAAGTTCTGGTTTTATAGGCTTGCCGTCCAGCGGGAAGAAACAGGTGTGCTCAAGGCCCAGGACGTCAAAGACATTCTTCTGGAGATAGTCACAGAGGCGCTCCCCCGTTACTTTCTCCACTATTTGCTGGAGCATTATAAAATTGAAGCAGCTGTAAAGGACGTCCGTTCCGGGAGCAAATGCCCTTGGGGATTCTTCTGCGATGTACTGAATGAGGCGCTTGGAATTACCCTCTCCATACTTCTGGACGAATCCGGGGACATCCTTAAGGTATGCCTCCAGGCCGGAGGAGTGAGTAAGGAGGTGCTGCACCCTTATCCTTTCAAGTTTCCTGGTCCTGGGATCACGCCAGTCCCTGAACTGCGGGAGGTAATAATCCACGGGATCCATGAGGCGGATCTTGCCTTTCTCTACAAGCTGCATGACGGCTATGGTGGTGCCAAGGCATTTTGTGATGGAGGCAAGGTCAAACATGGTCTGGGTGGTCATGGGCTCTGTTTCCGGGATGAGAGACTTGCTGCCGAAGGACTTTTTATAAACCATCTTTCCGTCCTTTACTATGCCCACAACCGCACCGGGTATGGCCTTCTGCATAATGGCGTCAACAATCACGCTGTCAATTAGTTCCAGCCTTTTTGTGTCCATTGTCTGGGCATTGGCGATGGAAAAGGCCAAAAAAAGCGTCACTATGAGAGGGAGTACTTTCATTATCCTAGGAAGCTAAGGAGGATACCTGCAGCTACTGCCGACCCAATCACGCCTGCAACATTGGGAGCCATGGCGTGGGTGAGGAGGTGGTTTGAAGGATCTGCTTCCAGGCCGACGGTTTCGGACACGCGCGCGGCATCCGGCACGGCGGAGACGCCTGCATTGCCAATAAGAGGATTGATCTTTTTGCCCTCAGGCAGGAAAAGGTTCATAAATTTGGCAAAGCCCACGCCGAAAGTGGTTGCAATCACGAACGATGCAAGGCCAAGGCCGAAGATGAGCACTGAACGCCCGGTGAGGAATACATCGGCCTGGGTGGAAGCACCCACGGTAAGGCCGATAAGCGTTGTGACAATGTCAATGAGCGACCCGCCGGCAGTAGCGGCAAGGCGCTTTGTGACGCCGCTCTCCTTCAGGAGATTGCCGAAGAACAGCATTCCAAGCAGTGGAAGGCCGCTGGGAACTATGAAAGCCGTACAGAGGAAACCAATAATAGGGAACACAATCTTCTCCCTCTGGCTTACCTCACGGGGCTTTTTCATACGGATAAGGCGCTCCTTCTTTGTGGTAAGGAGCAGCATGATGGGCTTCTGGATAACTGGAACCAGAGCCATATAAGAATAGGCGGATACCGCAATGGCGCCCATCAGTTCCGGGGCAAGTTTGGAACTTAGGAAAATGGCCGTGGGGCCGTCTGCGCCGCCGATAATGCCAATTGCGCCGGCTTCATTGGGAAGGAAACCGAACAGGAGGGCAAGGAGGTATGCGCCGAATATTCCAAGCTGGGCTGCAGCACCGATAAGGATGAGCCTGGGCTGGGAAATGAGCGCGCTGAAATCCGTCATTGCGCCAATTCCAAGGAAGATAAGCGGCGGATACCAGCCGTTCCTTACGCCGTGGTAGAGGATGTTGAGAACGGACCCTTCCTCATAGATGCCAATCCTTAGGCCTGCACCCGTTGCAGGGTCAAAGAAAAGGGGAATGTTGCCCACTATCATACCAAAGCCGATAGGCACCAGAAGAAGCGGCTCCCATTTCTTTACAATGCCCAGCGTAATGAATGTGAGGCCGATAAGGATCATCACCAGATGCTGCCAGGTGCAGTTGGCGAATCCCGTGTACTGCCAGAATTGCTGGAGACTGTCTAAAACCGTACTCATCAGCCTATGGTTACGATGTCTGCGCCCTCAAGGACTGAATCTCCTTTGGATGCGTGGATAGCTGTGATGGTGCCGTCACATTCTGCCAGGATGTCGTTCTCCATCTTCATGGCCTCTATGACGGCCACTTTCTGGCCGCGGGTAACGGCCTGGCCTTCCTTCACGTCAATGCTGATGATGATGCCGGGCAGCGGGCTCTTGATGGCCTTTCCTGCGCCAGCAGGAGCTGCCTTGGGCGCTGCGGGCTGAGATGCCCGGTCTGGGCCGGGCATGACGGGAGAATTACCGGCTGGAGCTGCTGTTACGGCAGGAGCGTCACCCCCGACATGATCGGGGGTCTCAGCCAATTCCACCTGATAATCGGCCCCGTTTACATTCACAGTAAGGTTTCGGCCGCTGGCCTCACCTATTGTTACGGCGTAATCTTTTCCGTTGATTTTGAATTTATATTCTTTCATATTCAATACTTTGTCTATTTAGATTGCCGGTCGGGGCCGGCAATGACGTCATGCCCGGCTCTGACCGGGCATCTTTCTAAAAGTGAGTTCCTTACTATTCCAGGCAGATTCCTTGCGGGTAATGGTGACAATGCCGGGCTCTGCGTCATGGACAGTGTCACTGAAATATAGGTGCAAGGCGGCAGCAATTGCTGCGTAGGTATCTCCGTCCTGTTCCATGTCAAGGGCCAGGGCTATGGCGGCGGCAACCTCCTCTGGAGATTCCCGGTCTGTGCCGGGAATGACAGCGCGGGTGAGGCGTTTTCCTGCGCGTGCGGCCTTTTTGGCATCGGCCTTGAGTTCTCCGGAGAAAACCTTTCCGGAGAGGCTGTACAGGCCGTACAGGATGATGAGGGCGATGAAAACTACGCTCACGCTTATTATGGTGAGTGTCCAGCCGTGGGGGTCTGTTGCGGCCATACGGTCTGCGCCCGCAGTGAGAACTATGTTACAGAGGCAGGTTGTCATGTTTCTTTGCGGGGATTTCCTGACGTTTGGTTGAAAGCTGCTCCAGGGCGCGGATTACGCGGAAGCGGGTGTTGCGGGGCTCTATTACATCATCAATATAGCCCTTCTGGGCGGCCTGATAGGGATTGGAGAAAAGGTCTTCATACTCCTTCTTCTTTTCCTCGAAGATAGCCTTGGCGTTTTCAGGGTCTGCCTTAATGTCCTTGGCGTAGAGGACATTGACTGCGCCGTCGGCCCCCATGACTGCAATCTGGGCGCTGGGCCAGGCGTAGTTGATGTCTCCGCGGAGCTGCTTGCAACTCATCACTATGTGCGCGCCGCCGTAGCCTTTGCGGAGGGTAACCGTGACCTTGGGAACCGTGGCCTCACCGTAGGCATAGAGGAGTTTTGCGCCGTTTGTGATGATGGCGCCGTACTCCTGCTGGGTGCCGGGAAGGAAGCCGGGAACGTCAACGAGGGTGACAAGCGGGATGTTGAAGGCGTCGCAGAAGCGCACGAACCTTGCGGCCTTGCGGCTGGCATTGATATCCAGCACGCCTGCAAGGACCTTGGGCTGGTTGGCAACAATGCCCACGCTGCGGCCGTTAAAGCGGGCGAATCCCACTATGATGTTCTTTGCAAAGTCCTTATGGATCTCAAGGAATTTGCCGTCATCCACTATGCTCTCAATGACGCCGTACATATCGTAGGCCTTGTTGGGGTTGTCCGGAACAATTGAATTGAGGGCGTCATCCACCCTGTTGAGCGGATCAGAGCTTTCCTTGAAGGGAGCGGTCTCCATATTGTTCTGGGGGATGTAGCCAAGAAGTTCCCGGATGGTTGCAATGGCATCCTTCTCATCCTCTGCGGCAAAATGTGCTACGCCGCTCTTGCTGGCGTGAACTGAAGCGCCGCCAAGCTGCTCCTGGTCCACAACTTCACCTGTAACGCTCTTTACAACGGCGGGGCCGGTAAGGAACATATAGGAGGTGTTCTTGACCATAAGGGTGAAGTCCGTGAGGGCGGGGGAGTAGACCGCGCCGCCTGCGCAGGGACCCATGATGCAGCTTATCTGGGGAACAACACCGCTTGAGAGGATATTGCGCTCAAAGATCTCTCCGTATCCTGCAAGGGCGTCAATGCCCTCCTGGATACGCGCGCCGCCGGAATCATTGAGGCCGATACAAGGTGCCCCGGCCCTAAGGGCCATATCCTGGACTTTGCAGATCTTTTCACTCATGGTCTTTGACAGGGAGCCGCCGCTTACGGTGAAATCCTGTGCAAAGACATACACAAGGCGGCCGCCAATGGTGCCGCAGCCGGTCACAACGCCGTCTCCGTCAGGGTGGGAGGCGTCCATCCCGAAGTTTGTGCAGCGGTGCTGGACAAACATGTCGAATTCCTCGAAACTGCCGGGATCAAGAAGGAGGTCCAGGCGCTCCCGGGCAGTGAGTTTACCCTTTGCGTGCTGAGCCTCAATCCTTTTCTCTCCACCGCCAAGGCGTGCTTTGGCACGGCGCTGAACCAGTTTTTCTATATTATCAGACTGTATACTCATTCTGTATCTATATTTAACTTACAAATATACACATTTTCGGGGAGAAGAGCAACAGGCACAAAAATAGGATTAAAACGTGCTCATCTACGGCGAAATGCCTGCGATAAGCACAAAAAGGGTATAAAAACGTGCTTGTCAGCCGTTTAGGGCTAGAAACAGAAACCGGTTCCAATCCGGATACCGTCGAAAGGATAATTCTTGAATCCGTGGGTGTACTGGACAAACGGACGCCAGCGGCCGGCGTTGCCGTCCAGTCTCAGGCGGAGGCGGCGGGGGCGGTCTCCGTCGTTCTGCCAGCCGATGTAGCCGGAATAATCGGCCATAAAGGTGAAGCCCCAGGTGGAGATGCTGGCAAACAGGCCGTATTGGACTGCGTCGTTCTGCCTTGCAAGACCGTCCTGCCAGCAGAGGAAACCGCCGCTGAGACCGGCCCTTATTTCCATTACGTAACTGTACTGGAAGGCCCTTGACCAGGCAATTGTGCCGTCAAAGAAATAGCCGCCGCAGTCGTAGTAGCGAGCCTGCTCGAAGGTGTTACCCATGGCCGATTTCAGAACGGCCCTAAGGAGAATATCGGGTTTGAATGTGTTGGGCTTTCCTACCAGAACCTGGATGTTTGTGCCAACGTAGATGTCTCCTGTGTCCCAGCTCTTTGCCTGGCTGCGGGCATCCCCGATACGCCTGTAAGTAGCCACGGCATCAGAATATGACCAGTGCTCCACAAAAGGCCCCCACACCTCAAGGCTGGCACGCTTGGTCCAGAGGGGGAAGTGAAGGCGGATGAAACCGTCCCAGGTGTGGTCATTCCCGTCTCCCACGCGGCCTTTCCAATAATCGGCCGCAAGTTCTGCGTAGATGTACGGCTTTATGCGGCCGTCCGACATATCCGGCACGGGGAATGCGTTAGGGCCGAAGTATTCCGTAGACACCATTGTGGGCTCAGAGAAATCCGGAGCCACAATGGGCGTCTGGGCCATAATGTCCAGGGCTAAAAAGAGTGATAGGAATATGATGGCTGTGCGTCTCATCTGAAGAATTTATCAACGTCCTTCACGGCATCTGGCAGGGCAAACACCGCAACGCGGTCATAGGCCTCTATATGGGTGCCGCCCACGGCAATGAAACTGTCTCCGCCGCGGATTACGCCGCCTATAATTGCATCTGAGGGGAACTCGATGTCCTTGAGAGGCTTCCTGGTAATGCGGGAGCCGGGGGCGGCGGTGTACTCCAGAACCTCTGCATCCGTGCCGCTCACGTAGCGTACGGAACGCACCTTGTCTGAGAGCGTGAACTTGAAGATGCGGCTGGCGGTGATGAGTTTCTTGTTGATGACGCTGTCCACGCCCATATCCTCTGCAAGGCGGATATACTCCAGGTTCTCTACCTGCGCTATGACCCTTGAAACGCCAAGCTTCTTTGCAACCACGCAGGAGAGGATGTTGGTTTCGTCGTTGCCGGTGAAGGCAAGCACGGCATGGTAGCTGCTTATGTCCTCTTCCTTGAGGAAATCCGCGTTGCGGACATCCCCGCAAGCCACGGAAACGCTGTCCGGAAGCACTTCTGAGAGGAATCTGCAGTGTTTGGGGTCAATGTCCAGGATTTTTATGTCGTCAATCTTTCTGGCGGCAAGGCGTGCCGCCACCATCTGGCCGATTTCACTTCCGCCAAGAATCAGGACCCTCCGGATTTCCATCTTGTCCTTGCCCAGATATTTCATAAGGGCGGGCATGCCGTCACGGCAGCTGATGATGTAGAGGTAGTCGTTGTACTTGAACGTGGAGTCTGACTTTGGAATGAGTGTGGAATTGCCCCTGGAGATAGCTACAATTCGGAATTCCGATCCGTTGGGGAGTTCTGATATGGCCTGTGAGAATTCTGCCACTGTCATGTCCAGGAGAGGGGAGTCGTCGTCCAGTTTGAATACGCCCAGCTGGAGTTTTCCGCGTGCAAAGTCAAGAGTATCAGTAGAGGTGGTGGAGCGGAGCATGTCATCTACTTCATCCGATGCGCTCTTTTCCGGGAAGAACATCATGTCCAGGCCCATGTCCTTGAAAAGGAGCTTGTTCTCAGGCGAGAGGAAATCTTCGTCATCCACGCGGGCAACAACGCGCCTGGTGCCAAGTTTCTTGGCCAGCAGGGCGCTCACTATGTTTACGCTCTGGGGCTGGAGCGGGTTTACGGCTATGAAAAGATCGGCCGATGTACAACCCGCTTCCTTGAGTTCAGGGATGGATGACGGGCCGCCGATGATGGTGGCTACGTCTGCAGTCTGGCTCAGGGAGCGGATACGCTCCGGATCAGGGTCTATGACCGTGATCTCATTGGACTCGTTGGAGAGCATCTTTGCAAGGTGTGCTCCAACCTGCCCTGCTCCTTCTATGATGATTTTCATACCCCAAATAGCGTTAAATCATTTACAAATATACGCTTTTTCCATTAATTTTTGTAAATTTGTGGAAATTGAAACTGATATGAAACGCTTACTTGTCATTGTTGCTGCGGCCATGTCACTGGTTTCCTGCGCCGCACTCCAGAATGTAAACTCACAGAGACTTCTCCAGAGCGGAGTATATGCCGCCCAGGCGCTCACTCTCCCCAAAGCCGATGTCCAGGCTTACGTATCCCAGTACATCGCCCAGCTTGATGCCCAGAGCATGGTGCTCCCGGAAACAGATCCCTACACCAAGAGGCTCAACAACCTTGTAGGAAAGCTCACCCGTATCGGAGACCAGCCCCTCAATTACAAAGTTTACAGGAACCCTGAAGTTAACGCCTTTGCCTGCGCAGACGGTTCTGTACGCGTTTACACCGGCATCATGGACCTTATGACAGACGAAGAACTCCTTACGGTAATAGGCCATGAAATAGGTCACGTGGCCCTTGAACACACATATCAGCAGATGAGACGGAGCCTCCTTACCAGCGCCGCCTTCGAGGGCCTTGCCTCAACTTCAAACAAAATAGCAGCCCTCACTGATTCCCAGCTGGGGGCTATCGGCCAGGCAATGATAGACGCCCACTACTCAAAGAAGCAGGAAAGTGAGGCCGATGACTTCAGCTACTCATTCCTTGTGGCTGCAAAGCGCAACCCCTGGACCATGGTTCAGGCTTTTGAGAAGCTTCAGAAAGCATCCGGAAGTTCATCAATGAGCGGCCCGGTGAGCAACCTCTTCTCCACACACCCGGACGTTGCAACCCGCATCAAGAATATATCGGCAAAATGTGAAGCAGACGGCTTCAAACGCACTTAAAACAGGCCTTTAGGAACAATCCAGCCTTTGTACAGGCCAGAAGGCAAATGGCGCTCCGCGGGAATTTCCCCGGGGCGTCTTAGTTTACGGTATTCCCTGTGCGCCTGGACAACGGCATCAAAGAAGGACTTCCTTCCCGTAAATAGATATACAAGGGCCGACATCCCGTCAAGGCACATGCGGGTGAGTATACGCACACGGGTCCGGAAACGTGCCAAAGATACCCGGTCGGGGCCGGGTATGACGTCGGGGCCGGGTATGACGTCATGGCCGGCCTGACCGGCCATCTGAGCGATGAAGGTAGCGGGAAGGTTATTTTCCAGCAGGAGCAGGTTATTTCTGAAGTTGAGGCGGAGTTTGAAAGGGGACTCGTTGGGTAGGGTGCCTCCTCCTATGTGATAGACGTAGGAATC
>CACXNH010000041.1 GCA_902768955.1 uncultured Bacteroidia bacterium
AGGGCTTCGCCTGCTCTATAGGACCAAGGAACATCTCATAGAGACGGAGGGTATCGGCCCCGTAAGTATCGCAGATCTTATCCGGATTAACCACGTTGTACATGCTCTTGGACATCTTCTCGATGGCCCAGCCGCAGATGTACTCCCCGTCCTCGAGTTCAAACTCAGCGTCCTTGTAATCAGGTCTCCATGCACGGAAGGCCTCAATGTCAAGATGGTCGTTGTACACGATGTTCACATCAACGTGCACGGGGATTGTCTGGTACTTGTCCTTAAGGCCGGCCGATACGAACTTATTGGTACCGGGAATCATATACACAAAGTTGGAACGGCCCTGGATCATGCCCTGGTTGATGAGCTTGCGGAAAGGTTCGTCCTCACAGACATAACCAAGATCAAAGAGGAACTTGTTCCAGAAACGGCTGTAGATAAGGTGGCCGGTGGCGTGCTCCGTGCCGCCAACATAGAGGTCTACGCTTCTCCAGTAGTCGTTTGCCCTGTGGCTAACAAGTTCTTCCGCGTTGCGGGGATCCATATAGCGGAGATAGTATGCGCTGGAACCCGCGAAGCCCGGCATGGTGCTGGTCTCAAGCGGATAACCCCTGTAGGTCCAGTCCTTTGCGCGCGCAAGCGGCGGCTGGCCGTCTTCCGTGGGCTTATACTGGTCAATCTCCGGAAGCGTGAGAGGAAGATCCTCAAACGGCACCGGAGTGGGAATGCCGTCCTTGTAATATATGGGGAAAGGCTCTCCCCAATAGCGCTGGCGGGAGAAAATAGCGTCTCTGATACGGTAGTTCACCTTCCTGTGGCCGATTCCGTGCTTTTCCACATAATCAATGGCAGCAGGTATGGCCTCCTTCACGGTAAGTCCGTTAAGGAAACCGCTGTTGCACATGATTCCTTCCTTGGCGTCAAGGCTTTGCTCGGAGACATCGGCCCCTTCAATGAGAGGGATGATGGGAAGGCCGAACTTCTTTGCGAAGGCGTAGTCTCGGCTGTCGTGGGCCGGAACCGCCATGATGGCGCCGGTGCCGTAACCTGCAAGGACGTATTCCGATATCCACACAGGAACCTTGTCCCCGGTGAGAGGATTTATGCCGTATGAGCCGGAGAATACGCCGGTAACGGCCTTTGCAGCCATACGTTCACGCTCAGTCTTCTTCTTCACCTGCTCCAGATATGCCTCAACGTTGGCTTTTTCAGATGCCGATGTAAGTTTGTCCACCCATTCGCTCTCAGGTGCAAGAACCATGAAGGTTACGCCAAATACGGTGTCGGCCCTGGTGGTAAAGATGGTCACGTCATGTTCAACGGCGTCGCAGCTTACCTTGAACACCATCTCTGCGCCCTCGCTGCGGCCAATCCAGTTGCGCTGCATCTCCTTGAGGGATTCTGTCCAGTCAAGCCTGTCCAGGCCGTCCAGGAGGCGTGCGGCGTATGCACTCACGCGGAGCTGCCACTGGGTCATCTTCTTCTGGAAGACGGGATGGCCGCCACGCTCAGAGAATCCGTCCTTCACTTCGTCGTTGGCAAGTACGGTACCAAGGGCCGGACACCAGTTCACGGTGCTTTCTCCCTGATAAGCGATGCGATACCTCATGAGTGCATCTGACTTCTCCTTCTGAGAGAACTCCTTCCACTGATCTGCGCTGAAAGCGGGGCCTTCAGAGCAGGCAGCATCCACGGCGGCGGAACCGCCCTTTTCAAAGGCCGCGATGAGTTCCTCGATGGGACGTGCCTTCTGAACGGAATTGTCGTACCAGGAGCCGAACATCTTGAGGAAAGCCCACTGGGTCCACTTGTAATAATCCGGGTCAGATGTCCTGAACTCACGGTCCCAGTCAAATGAGAAGCCTATACGGTCCAGCTGCTCACGGTAACGCGCCACGTTGTCGTGGGTGGTCTTTTCCGGATGCTGGCCGGTCTGGATGGCGTATTGCTCGGCGGGAAGGCCGAATGCGTCATAACCCATAGGGTGGAGGACATTGAAGCCCTTCAGCCTCTTGTAGCGGGCAAAGATATCACTGGCGATATAACCAAGGGGATGCCCCACATGAAGACCGGCGCCGCTGGGGTACGGAAACATATCCAGCACGTAGTATTTGGGTTTATCGGCACATACCTCAGCCTTATAAGTCTTCTCGAGAGCCCAGCGCTCCTGCCATTTCTTCTCTATTTCCTGAAAATTATAATCCATCCTATCTTAAAGTTTTTCCGTTTATTCCAAATTTGCCCTTATCCTTCTTAAGCTTGAACTCTACCGCAACTGTGAGTGCAACCCTCACCTTCTTGCCCTGGTGACGTCCGGGCCGCCACTTGGGAGATGCGCTTACAACCCTCAGGGCTTCTTCATCCAAAGATGTATGGACGCCCCGGGACACTCTAACGTCCGTCACCTTGCCAGTTTCATCTATTACGAAATCTACCAGCACGCGGCCCTGGATGCCGTTTTCTATTGCGTAGGAAGGATATTTCAAGTACTGATACACCCACTTTTCCATGAAAACGCGGGGATCCGGAGAATTCAGGAACATGGGCTTCACGTCTACGTCCGAGTATGCAACTACACCTGGTTTTGAAGGGGCAGATGTTACGGAATCATTCCTGAACAGCGGCCTGGGACCGTTACTGAGTGACGACACATAACTGTAGATATACTCCAGTTCCCTTTCCATCCCGTCAAAGTCTATGATGTCAAATGTGTCACGGCTGGTTCCGTGCTCAGGGTATCTTCCGGTGGTGAACAGGGCACTGGGGATTTCCCTGTCATAGAAGGCCATGAAATCTCCGGGATACGGAGCCTGGGACGAAAGAGACGCCTTGACCGAGAGAAGTTCACCCTGGAGACCGTCTGCTATGGAATTGAGGTCACTGTTCCCCGCAGTATAGAGAAGCAGATTCTGCGCGCCGGTTCCAAGCATGTCCAGGTTCACCATAGCGTCAATGTTGCCGGCATCCTTGAAAGAGCGGTTCAGGAAGTACCAGGCTCCGGCAAAGGTATTGGCCGATGCCCCGAATCCCACAAAGAGGATGCTCCTTCTCACAAGAGAACGTGAATAGGACAGTTTTCGGGCAAGTTCCAGCATCATGGCAAGGCCGGAGGCATTGCCGTTGGCACCGTAATAGATGCGCCTCACCTTCTCCCCGTCTATGGTGACGTAATCCACTCCAAGGTTATCCAGGCGTGCGCCCACAACTATATATCTGTCATTAAGGGATTTGTCCCAGCCCTGGAGGAATCCAAGGACATTGCGTGAAAAGAGGGTATCCTGCCCCAAGGCCACGCTGAAATCATTTCCTGCAGTCAGGATGTCTATGCCACATTCCCGGAGCTTCTCCTCCAAGTATTTTGCGGCTTCAGCCTCACCTTCACTCCCTGCCTTCCGGCCTTCCATTGCGGCCGATGACAGCCACCCCACATGCTCCTTGAAGGCCCTCACGGTTTCTGAATCCGACAGGTCTTCTACGGATACGCGGTACTGGGCAAAGGCCGTGGCCGATACCAGGATAAGCGCTAAGGCAAGAATACGTTTAATCATTCGTTCACCAAAATCCAGCCGTCGGGGGGGCAAATACCCTTGCCACGAAGCTGTTTGAGGGTTTTTACAGTCTCATCAAGGCTGTTGGAAGGACACACAGACACTGCCAGGAGGCCATTGCGGAAGCTGATGATTGAAGCAACGTAGCCTGCATTATTGCATGCCGCCAGCTTGCGCTCTGCGTATGAGCGGTTTCTGAATGCTCCAACGACGATACAATACTTGGTCTCCAGTTTTGTAGTGAAAAGACCACCGAGTTTGGAGGGATTGACAATGGTCCCCCTTGCCTGGGAAAGAGAATCAAGAAGGTGGGCCTCAAGGGCGGCAAGGGAGTCTGCCAGAGCCTCCTGGACCCTTTTGATGGAATCCAGACGTGCCTGGTGGCGGGCTTCCTCCTCCTTGATCTGCTCCTGGCGAATCTCTTCTAACCTGGCTGCCGTGGGGCGGCCGGCAATTGTGCGAACAAAGTCACAACCCTGGAACAATGCGGCGCAAAGGGCCAACATAAGTATGATGCTTCTTTTCATAGCAGTTGTCATTCTGAGCCTATACGGTCTCTGTCATTCTATGCTCCTGCGGCCTCTGTCATTCTGAGCCCCTACGGGGCGAAGAATCTCCTTATTCTGCAAAAATAATCATTTTTCCAAAAATATGAACTATATTTGTGTCTGTATGAAGAAAACCATCCATCTGGAAGCCATGGACCCCATTGAAATCTTCGGGGCCCAGAATAAAATACTGACTGAGTTCTGCTCATATTTTCCCCACCTCAAAGTAATTGCCAGGGGCACGGAACTCATCCTTGACGGCAGGGAATCCGACATCTCGGAATTCAACATCCGCTTTGCCGAACTTGTAGAGAAACGCCACCACAAGATGAACCTCACAGTTTATGACGTGGAGGACATCTTCAGCGGCGCTGCAGGGAAACATCACAGGCCCACCTCAGATGCCATAATAGTACACGGGACAGACGGGAAACCCATCCGCGCACGCAATAAAACCCAGCAGGACCTCATATCGGCCTACTTTGAGAATGACCTTATCTTTGCTGTCGGCCCTGCCGGCACCGGAAAAACCTATATGGCCATAGCCCTTGCCGTGCGTGCCCTCAAAAACCGTGAAATCAAACGCATCATACTCACCCGCCCCGCCGTTGAGGCCGGAGAGCGCCTGGGCTTCCTTCCCGGAGACCTCAAGGACAAGCTGGACCCCTATCTCCAGCCCCTGTACGACGCCCTTTCAGACATGATTCCCTCCAGGCGCCTCAGGGAATTCATGGAAGACGGAACCATACAGATTGCACCTCTGGCATACATGAGAGGCCGCACCCTGGACAAAGCATGCGTCATCCTGGATGAAGCCCAGAACACCAACCTTGGCCAGCTCAAGATGTTCCTCACCCGTATGGGGACAAGCGCCAAGTTCATAGTCACCGGAGACGCAACCCAGATAGACCTCCCCCGTCGTGAAGATTCCGGCCTTCTTGCCGGCATACGTCTCCTTGAAGGCATCAAGGGAATATCCACAATCCGCTTCACCAGTGAAGACATTGTGCGCCATCCCCTTGTGACAAAAATAGTAAAAGCCTTCGACGTACGCGCCGAAGGCTCTTCAAAGGAATAATCTGTTCCCGGATAACTAGTTGCTGCCGTTTGCCTCTGCGAATTCCTTGTAGAAGTCGCTCTTGGCCTTGTAGTCGTTGTTGCTGTTGGACAGCTGATAGTAGGCACGGCGGAGATACTCTGCGCACGCTACCTTGAAATCCATCTCGGGGCTCTCGTTGAAGCACTTCTCAAGGGGTTCAATGCACTTTGTGACGGCCTCGTCCCTGCTTTTGATGATGGCGTCATACTCACGCTGGGGAGCGGTGAGGGGGAGTTCATCGGCGGCTACCTGGAACTCAACGGCACGCTCATACCACATCTTGCCCCATGCATACAGGCCATAGTGATAGGTAGGATCTTTCTCAATGGCGGTACGGAAAGCAGCCTCTGCCTCTTCATAGCGCTTCATCTCTGAAAGGATATTACCCTCCACACCATAGATGGATGCGTTGTTGGGGTCATTTGCCTTTGCCTTGTCAAGCAGGGAAAGGACGTAGTTGGGATCCTCGTTGTTGCTCTCTGCGTAATTGATAAGGCCGATGATGATTGCCTGGTTCTGGGGATATTTTGCAAAGCCTTCCTCAAGGATTTCCTTCTGCTTTGCGGGGAGTTTGAGGGCTCCGTAAACATCTGCGATACGGGCGTGTACGTCACCGTTGTCACCATAGTTGTGATCAAGGCATATCTGATAATACTTCAGAGCTGTGTCATAGTCCTCTACGGAAACGGCGGTGAGAGCTGCGTTGAAAGCGGAATCATCTCCGGGAGCGGTGCATGGTGCCATGTAAGCAACGTCTGCGGCGCCCTTGAAGCACTTGCTGGCCTTTGCCATATCACCAATGGTATAGGCGCTGTAAGCGGCAGAGTTGTAATGGTTTACGATCTCTGTGAGTTTTTCATTGATTTCCTTGTCCTTGGCTCCAAGCTCAAAGGCCTTGGCGTATGCCTTTGCAGCCTCCATGAGAAGGTCTCCCTCTGCGGAAGGCTTGGTAACTACTGCAAATTCAAGCAGGCCGGAGGCATTGAAATAAATGTCAAGGTGGGAATAGGTAAGCTTGTTGTAAGCCTGGCCATTGAGGTTTACAACTTCCTCACCGGTGGGTTTCTCCTTGGACATGAGATCCCAGGTGGCCCTGTCTATGCCGGGAGTCACGGCCGATGAAGGATTGAGATAGGCCGTCAGATAAGCCTTGCCAAGGTTTACCCAAGTTGCGGCCTTTGTGGCTTTCTTAGCGTCCTGGCTGGCAGCGACGGCCTTTTCTATGGCCTTCTGCATTTCAGCGTCTGACTTCTGTGCGAACGCAACCTGCATCGAGCAGGCCAGTGCGAGTGCGAGTAAAAGCTTTTTCATGATTATCTTGAATTAAACAATTATTACACTTCTTCGGGGGTACCTTCCGCCGGCTGTGATTCCTCTTCCTCGCTGTGGGCGACTACGGAAATGGCGGCGATGGCGTCTCCTTCCTTGATATTAATGAGCTTCACGCCCTGAGTGGCACGTCCGGCAACACGTATTGTGCTGACAGGCATTCTGATTGTGAGACCGCTGCGGCAGATAATCATAAGGTCATCTTCATCCGTGACATTCTTGATTGCCACAAGTTTGCCGGTCTTTTCCGTGATGTTAAGGGTCCTGACTCCCTTAGCGCCACGGGCGGTCTGGCGGTAGTCCATAGGATCCGAGCGCTTGCCGAATCCGTTCTCAGACACTGCCAGAACCTGGTGTTTTGAGGCGTCTTCCGCCTCCGGATCCTGACTTACCACGCCAACCACAAAGTCTCCTTCATCAAGATTGATGCCACGGACGCCGGTGGAGGTGCGGCCAAGGGGCCTTGCCTCTGATTCATCGAATCTTACGCACCTTCCTCCGTTGGCTGCGATCATGATGTTGCAGCGGCCGTTGGTGAGGATTGCCTCAAGGAGTTCGTCGTCTTCGCGGATATTGATTGCGTTCACGCCGTTGGTGCGTGGACGGGAATATGCCTCCAGGGAAGTCTTCTTCACTACGCCCTGACGGGTTACCATCAGGATGTAGTTGTTGTTGATGAATTCCTCATCTTTGAGGGTCTTGACGTTGAGGTATGCGCGAACGGAATCGTCCGGTTCTATCATGAGTATGTTCTGGATGGCGCGGCCCTTTGAGGTGCGCGTTCCTTCCGGAATCTCATATACCTTGAGCCAGTAGCACCTTCCCTTCTGGGTGAAGAGGAGCATGGTGCTATGGGTGTTGGCAATATAAATGTGCTCTATGAAGTCCTCGTCCCTGGTGGCACTACCCTTCATGCCCACGCCTCCGCGGTTCTGGGTGCGGAACTCAGTAAGGGCGGTGCGCTTGATGTAGCCAAGGTGGGAGATTGTGATCACCTGGTCTTCGTCGGCGTAGAAGTCCTCAGGGTTGAATTCGTCCTCTGCCATGGTAATCTCCGTGCGGCGGGGATCTCCGTAGCGGGCCTTGAGGTCCTGGGTTTCTTCTTTGATAACACCAAACTGGAGTTCAACGGAACCAAGGATAGCCTGGCAATGCTCTATGAACTTCATAAGGTCATCGTACTCGTTCTGAAGCTTTTCACGCTCCAAGCCCACAAGTTGACGGAGACGCATCTCCACAATTGCGCCGGCCTGGGCCTCAGAGAACTGATAGCGGTCCATGAGCATCTGTTTTGCTTCATCGATGCTCTTGGTCTCATAGCGGATGATGTGGACAATCTCGTCGATGATGTCCATGGCCTTCAGAAGACCCTCCAGTATATGGGCGCGTTTCTGAGCCTTGTCAAGCTCGAACTTTGTGCGGCGCACCACAACCTCATGGCGGAATTCCACGAACTGGCCGATGATCTCCTTCAGGTTAAGGGTACGTGGACGTCCCTTCACAAGAGCCACGTTATTGAAGGAGAAACTGCTTTGGAGAGGGCTGTACTTGAACAGCATGTTGAGCACTACACCGGAGTTAGTGCCCTGTTTGAGTCGGATCACGACTCTGGTTTCACCGCGGGAGCTTTCGTCGTTGATGTAGGAGATACCCTCTACCTTCTTGTCATCTGCAAGCTGGGCTATCTTCTCTATCATCTCACGCTTGTTCACCATATAGGGGATTTCCGTGACCACAATTGTTTCACGTCCGTGCTCGTCAACCTCTATTTCAGTCTTGGAACGGATTACCACGCGGCCGCGGCCGGTTTCATAGGCTTCCTTGATGCCGGACTTGCCCATTACGATGCCGCCGGTGGGGAAATCCGGTCCCTTGATGTACTGCATGAGTTCATCCGTGGTAATTTCCGGATTATCAATGTATGCGCAGATTGCGTCACAGCACTCTCCAAGGTTATGGGGAGCCATGTTGGTGGCCATACCTACGGCAATGCCGGATGCTCCGTTAAGGAGAAGCAGCGGGGCCTTGGTGGGAAGGACGGTGGGCTCCTGGAGGGTGTCGTCAAAGTTCAGGGTCATGTCCACGGTGTCCTTGTCCATATCTCCAAGGACATCCTCCGCCATCTTCTGTAGCTTTGCTTCAGTGTAACGCATGGCGGCAGGAGAGTCTCCGTCTACGGAGCCAAAGTTACCCTGGCCTTTCACCAAAGGGTAGCGCTGGTTCCAGTCCTGGCCCAGGCGCACCATGGCATCATATACGCTGGAGTCTCCGTGGGGGTGGTACTTACCCATGACTTCACCCACTATACGGGCGCTCTTCTTGGTTTGTCCGCTGAAACTAAGGCCCATATTGTCCATGCCGAACAGGACACGCCTCTGGACGGGTTTGAGACCGTCCCTTGCATCAGGGAGCGCACGGGAAACAATCACGGACATAGAGTAGTCTATGTACGCGGTGCGCATCTCGTGGTCTATCTCCACCTGCTCTATGTAGCCGGTTCCTTCTACCTCCTCCAACGGATTTTTATTTTGGTTGTTATCCATATTTTTCCTTAAGTCTTATACCTTTATTATAAACATACAAATATAAGGAAAAATGTTGGAAAAACCTACAAAAAAAGCCCGGAAATCCGGGCTTGAAAAAGATTATTTCACGTGGAGTATGTACTCCGTTGAAATACCTCCGAATTCCTCAAGAACAAGACTTTGGATAAGTCCTGCCTTATTATATTCCAGGACAATACCGGAATAGCCTTTTGGAGATGGCTTCTTCACTTTCAGTTCCACGTGCTTGCCGCCGTTTTTACCGGCCGATACCGTGCAGTCTGCATCCATTTCCCTGGCAATCTTCTCATACTGCCCCAGGCAGCTGTAGATGAGGGCGTTGCGCTGGAGGGCCACCGTCTTGTTGGTCTTGGTGTCTACATCGGCCTGGACACCCTTCATGTCCATGCGGATAAGGTCTCCGTCAATGATGAAGAAATCTCCATCCGGCTTGGAGTAGAGCATTGCAAGCTGATTTGGGGCCGTGAAGGTGATTTCTCCTGCACTCTTTATGGTTTTACCTGAGACCTTGAGGGTTTTGACCTGGTCGAATGTTCCGCTGAAATTCTGTGCTCCTGCCCAAATACCGCAGCAAAGGAGCAGTACAAATGTTAGTATTTTTCTCATAACTTGCTATATTTGCAAAATTAATGCCTGCAAAGGTAAGCATTTTTTCAAATTTTATATGCAGTTACAAGTTTCGGACGAACTTAACCTCGTCATTAAATACGCGCGTGAGGAAGCCATGCGCACCGGAAGCTACGGAATCGGCCCTGATCATCTGTTCCTTGGACTCATCCGCCAGGAAGACAATGCCGCCTTCCGCCTGCTCCAGACCCTTGGTGTGGAGCCGGCAGAACTGAAGGCATTCATAGACCAGCGCATATTCACCAATGAGACTATCCCCTATGACCAGATAGACCATATAAACTTCTCCCGCCAGGCCCAGAATGTCCTGAGCATAACGGTGATGGAGGCTACAAGGCTCAAGAGCCCCAAAGCTGAGACACACCACCTCCTTCTGGCCCTCTGCCGCACAACGGAGAGTTACGGACAGGCATACCTGCGTGCCCGCGGAATTGATTACGGGAGGCTTCTGGCCGTCATGGAGGACGAAGGCCTCCTGAAGCCCGTAGACCAGCAGGGCAATGCCGGCGGCAACACACAGCCGTCCCAGGGACCGGAGGAAGAGCAGGATGAGAACAAGAAGCTTGACATAGAGGAATTCGCCTATGACCTCACCCGTGCCGCCATAGAGGGAAAACTTGACCCGGTTGTTGGCCGAGACGTTGAGATCTCACGCGTAATCCAGATCCTTGGCCGCCGCAAGAAGAACAACCCCATGCTCATCGGTGAGCCTGGGGTAGGAAAATCGGCAATAGTGGAAGGCATAGCCCAGAAGATAGCCTCCGGAAATATTTCGGCCGCACTGGCAAAAAAGCGCATCCTGTCACTTGACATAGCATCAGTTGTTGCCGGCACAAAATACCGCGGAGACTTTGAAAAACGCCTTAAGACCATTATCAAGGAGGCTTCGGAGAACCCGGACATCATCCTTTTCATTGACGAATTCCACACAATTGTGGGCGCGGGCGGCGCTTCCGGAAGCCTGGACGCCGCAAATATGCTCAAGCCCGCCCTTGCGCGCGGGGAATTCCAGTGCATAGGTGCCACCACCCTTGACGAATTCACGAAGATAGTGGAGAAAGACGGCGCACTTGACAGGCGTTTCCAAAAGATTGTGGTGGAACCCACGGACGTGGAACAGTCCATAGCAATCCTTAATAACCTGAAACCCAAGTATGAGGAATTCCACGGTATCACTTATGCCGATGAAGCCGTAGAAGCCGCCGTACGCCTCACCAACCGCTATATCACGGACAAATCCCTCCCGGACAAGGCCATTGATGCCCTGGACGAGGCCGGCTCCATGGTACGACTTTCCCTTTCAAAGAAAAAGGGGGCATCCTCAGTGGTGGAGGTTGAAGACATTGCAACCGTGGTTTCCAAGATGACGGGAATTCCCGTAAATAAGGTGGCCGAATCCGAAGGCAACCGCCTTGTGAAGATGCGTGACCGCCTGAAGGAAAGGATTATCGGCCAGGACGAGGCCGTAGAAACAGTTGTGAAGGCCATCCAGAGGGGCCGCGCCGGCCTCAAGGACCCTCACAGGCCCATTGGCACATTCCTTTTCTTCGGCCCTACGGGCGTTGGTAAGACCCAGCTTGCACGCACCCTTGCAGAGTACCTCTTTGACAGCGAGGAGAACATGGTGCGCATTGACATGAGCGAGTACATGGAGAAATTCAGCGTC
>CACXNH010000042.1 GCA_902768955.1 uncultured Bacteroidia bacterium
CCACGCCAATAGAGAGCGCCATCATCATCTGCCTTCTGCTCACCTCTCCTCCTGTGATTTCTTCTACCTGCTTGTTTAGCACCTGCACGGCAGGTTCTGCGAGGACTACCACATTGCCAAGGATAAAGGCGAAGCCTATCATTATCCAGTGGTTGTGGGCGGCAAGCTGGGTACCCAGTTTGAAGCCTATAGGCATGAAGGCAAGTTCTACCGACGAGAGGAAAAGCACCAGGCCGATAAAAGTGTATGTGAGTCCCATCAGTATCTGGAAGAGCTTGCTCCAGGGGAGTTTCAGGATAACGGCCTGAAGGATAATGAATACGAATACAACCAGCATCAGGGACACCCCAACATCCCACATTTTGTTCTGGAAAAGGTTCCATACCCCATGCTCCAGAATGCCATCCATGGAATAATCCGGGATGGTGAATGAGAGATTCCCCTCAGACAGCATGGACAGTGCCAGCACCGCAATTATGGGACCCACTGAGCAGAGGGCAATGAGGCCGAAACTGTTTTCTGATGAACCGCGTCCGCCGATTGTCATGGCTATACCCACGCCTATTGCCATGATGAAGGGTACGGTGATGGGCCCGGTGGTGACCCCGCCGGAGTCGAATGACAGGGACAGAAGTGAACCGCGGCCCTGGTCGATAAGTATGGCGGCAAGGCAGAAAAGGGCCATATAGCCATATAGGAGAATGCTTGTGAGATCACTGTGGAAGATGATCTTGATTACCCCCAGCATAAGCAGGATACCCACTCCAATGCCCACTGTGCCTATGAGGACGTAGCCGTTCATTATGGAGTTTACCTGGGCGGCAAGTACCGCAAGGTCCGGTTCCGCTATTGTGATGAGGGTGCCCATCACAAACGCAACACCAACGAGAATACCCATCCTCTTGGACTTTGTAAGACCCTCACCTATATACTGGCCCATGGGGGTCATGGCCATATCGGCCCCAAGGTTAAAGAGGCCGATACCAAGGATGAGCATGATGGCTCCCAGTACGAATACGTTGATTTCCTTGAGAGGAATATCAACCCAGGGGGTGAGTGACAGCGCAACTACAAGTACACTTACGGGGAGTACCGACAGTAGAGACTCCTTCAGTTTACCCCCAAGGGTTGTGAGTATGTAGCGCGAAGCAATCATTATCTGGCCTTTTTCTGATCTATGGCCTCCTGGAACATTTTGGTGAGCCTGTCGATAGTCTTTTCCATACTGAATTTTTCCAGGCGCTCTGAGTGGGCGAAGCCGGATTTCCAGCGTTCCTCGGGCCTGTCAAGCCAGTAGTCTATGCGGTGGGCAAGGGCTTCCGGGTTTTTGGCGGGAAAGATGTTCTTGCGGGAAACAGCAAACTGGGCCGTTCCTGTTATGGCTATGAATGCGCAATGTACGCACAAATCGGAATTTGCGGCCAGTTCCCTGAGGCCGTTACGGTCAAGGAAGTAGAACTCAGGATCATATCCCAATACTCCGTCCATATAGAGTTTGTGCGCCTTTCTTTTCATGTCTGCCTCCTTGAGGCCCGTACCTGCAAACTGGAGCTGGATGCGCTTTGCGTATTTGCTGAATTTCATGGCTTCCAGGAGGGTGTACTGGTCTTTTTCGGCGGAAAGGCGTCCTATGCATACAACCTTGAGCGGCCTTGAAGGGTCAAGATAGTCTGCGGGGGGAGTTAGAGGGCGTATGCACTTGTCCGGGATGATTCCGTTGGAAATATGCATGAGTTTGCATGTGAAATGAAAACGCCTCAGGCGGTCCTGGACATTCTGGGTTGGGCACTGAACATAGCTGCAGTGGTTGAAAGTAAGGTCTCTCCAGCTTTTGAGGATGCGGTGGTTGAGGCCTTTCCAGCGAAGGGCCGGGCCAAAAGCCATGGTAATGTTCTCGGGGTGCAGATGATATGTGCCTGTGATGGGCTTTCCAAGCCTCTCGCAGATTTTTATCATCCTGTCCTGAATCACGAAGGGCTCTTCCAGATGGATTACATCGGCCCACTTGGCGGCCTCTTCCATAAGCGGGAGATTGCTCTGGGCAAAATGATAGCCGTTTCCTTTGATAAGGGGGGCTACTATGGGGAAAAAGTACTCCTCCAGAAGGTAGTCCGGCTGGGGACCGTCGGGGTTTTGGTTGGGGCCGGAAAGCACGCGGACATCCTGTCCAGCTTTCTTCAGATAGTCCACGGTACGGCGGGCCGATGCTGCAAGCCCGTTGCCGGTAGCGTAGAAACTATTGGCAACAAATAAGATTTTCATGGTTTAATAGTTCAGTTTAAGTTCATCAAGGTACATCACGCTTGAGGTGCTGCCGGTATACTGCTGGGCATAGCGGCTTGAGGATGCGCTTATTACTATATTAGTAGGGGTGTTTCCGTTAAGGTATTCAATGGGAATCTCAAAGCGGATGTATCCTCTGGTGTCTTCCTTGAAATACATTACCCCGTGGCCTACGGTGCCCGGGTAATTGGCTCCTACCTCCGTCTGGAATTTATCGTCGGTGGAGTCCATTATCTCCAACTCTCCTTTGCGGAGGGAAACCTCTATCTTTGCGTTATCCATGGTGCCGATGTGCCGCTGCATGCCTTTGGATGCTACGTCAATCTTGCCCGGAATGTAGTGGATGTATCCGGAAAGGCTCTTTGGACGGCCCGTGAAAGGGACGCCCATCTGGATTTTGGCTCCGGACATCTTTACTATCTTAAGGAATTTTCCTGTATATATGGTTCCGGCCACAAGGATGCCAAGGGCCTGTTTGGTCTCTACTTTCACTGCGGCCTTACCGGGCCCGGGAACTGCTACGTGCTTATATTCCGGGGTGGCTCCGTTGACGCCAAAGATGCTTAGACCGTGGTTTGCGGTGTCCCAGGTTGTGGTTTTGCTGTCCTTGGGGTATGGGTTCCAGCAGCCGCTTTTCTTGGACCACTGGTCAAAACTCATGTTGGGGAGCTGCTGGGCTCCCGCAGAGATGCCTGCAAAAGAAATGGCAATGGACAGTATTATGGAACGTATTTTCATTTGAAAAGCTTCTGGAGCATATCCTTGTATTCCTGCCTCCAGCCTTGAGGCCAGTCATGGGAGCCCGGATATTTGGTGTATGTGTGGGCGTAACCCTTGCGGGTGAGCCTTCGATGGAATTTAAGAGTTGAAGGGCGGGTGATATCCCATTTCCCTGCATATAGGTAATAACCGGAGGGTGGGTCTTCAAGGAACTGGCTGTCAAGCTTTTTCTTGAAATCTCCGTAGAAGGCCTGGTTGTAGGCGTGTTTCTTTCCCTTGGCCCAGAAGTATGGGGACATTGCCCCTACATAACCGAATACATCAGGGTAATTGGCTCCGAAGTAGATACTCTGGTATCCGCCTATGGAAAGACCTGCAATGGCCCTGTGATCCTTGTCCGGGACCGTGCGGTAGAGGCTGTCAGTGAGCATCACGACATCGTTGACAAATGACCATTCGGCTTTTCCGTCCACCTCCCAGATGGATTCGAAGGCGTTTTTGGCGCGGCCGCCGTCGTAGTCTTCGTCGTTGTCGTACTGGTTGATGTTTGGCATCACAATTATGCACTGCCGTGCCTTTCCTTCTCTCCAGAGGCTGTCCGTGCTCTCGTAAACCTCCCCGAACCTAATCCAGGAAGTCTCATAACCGCGGGCGCCGTGAAGAAGATACAGTACAGGATACCTCTTTCCGGATGTGTAGTAATCCCTGGGGAGATATACAATCATTCTCCTTCTTGTGGGTCCGGTGACGCTGCACTCATACTGCACCTCTTCCACTAAACCCTCTGGCTGATAATCCCTTATGGCTGGACCGGCAAGATACCGTTCACTGGATTTATTAATAACAGGAATGCTGGCGCAAGAAGAAAACGCCAGCATCCCCAATACGGGAATTATCCGTAGAATATTACTCAGCCTCGGGTGCAAGGGTGGTGTAAACGTTGGTGACGTCTTCATCGTCCTCAAGGAGGCCGGTGAGTTTGTCAAGGGTTGCACGCTGCTCCGGAGTAACTTCCTTGAGGTCCACGTTGGGAATCTGCTCAAAACCGCCGGAAACAAGTTCATAACCCTTTTCCTCAATATACTTCTGGATTTGGCCGTAAGCGGTGTAGTCTCCGTAGATGGAGATCTCTACATGCACGTTTTCATCCTGGTCCTCAACATCCTGCTTGAATACTTCCTCTGCGCCGAAATCAATCAGTTCAAGCTCAAGTTCATCAACGTCTATGGGCTTTGAGGGATCTTCCTTGATACGGAAAACGCACTTGTGGTCAAACATGAAAGCAACGCTGCCGCTGGTCTGGAGGGAACCGCCGCACTTTGTGAAGTAGCTGCGTACGTTTGCTACGGTACGTGTGTTGTTATCAGTTGCAGCCTCTACCAGGTATGCGATGCCAAAGGGGCCGAAACCTTCGTAGACCAGTTCCTTGAAGTCGCCGGTTTTGGCCTCGGTAGCCTTCTTGATGGCACGTTCAATGTTTTCCTTGGGCATCTGCTCTGCCTTGGCCTCTGCGATGAGGGCACGGAGACGGGGGTTGCCGGTTACCTCTGCGCCGCCCTGCTTGACGGCGATGGTGATTTCCTTTCCAAGTTTAGTGAAGGTTTTGGCCATGTGGCCCCAACGCTTCATTTTGCGTTCCTTGCGGAATTCAAAAGCTCTTCCCATTTTATTCTGCGGTTTGGATACGGGTGATGTACTTGTCAATCTCCATTGCTTCCGGAGCAGACATCCACTTTTCCTTGATGGTCTTGTAGAAGGAGAGTGCCTTGGCGGAGTCTCCGGCTGCCTCTGCGGCGATACCGGCCTTCAGGAGATATGCGGCTGCAAATGCATTGTCAGTAGTATTGGCGGCTTTCTCAAACCAGGAGATGGCCTCAGAGTAGTTCTCAAGCTCTACAAGAGCGTCTCCGATGCAGGCCTGTGCACGGGCTGCGAGGATGGGGTCATCACCTTTGTACTTCTTAAGGAGGGCGATAGCGTCCTCATACTGGGCGGTCTGGAGCTTTGCTACGCCGCCATAGAGGTAAACTGCCTGACCGGCCTTAGCGCCGTACTTGTCAATTATTTCTTCAAAACCGGGATAATTGTCATCTCCCTCAAGTGCAAGCTGGTACTCGCCGGCCTGGAACCAGCGCTCTGCCTGGGCCATCTGCTCCGTGGCCTGTGCTTTACGGGGCTGAAGGATGAAACGGTTGTATGCAAGAACGCAGAGGGCTATTACAAGAACCGCTGCTACGCAACCGTAAATCAGTTTACCATTCTCCTTGAAGAAAACTTCTGCTTTGGAAACCGCTTCCGCTACGTTCTGCTGGCGGATTTCCTCTTCTTTAGTGATTTTTGCCATAATTATTTTTGTCTTGTTTATTTCAAATAGTACCGGCCCAGGGCCGATTAAGCCTGCAAATTTACGAAATATTTTATATATTTGCAATCCAAACGCGCGTGTGAGATGCCCTCTTTGAAGAAAATAGTAGTTCAGGATTTCCGCAACATAGAGTTTCAGGACCTGTCCTTCTCTCCCAACGTAAACTGCATCAGCGGAAACAACGGTGAAGGAAAGACAAACCTCCTGGATGCAATCTATTATCTTTCCATGACAAAGAGCGCTTTTCCGGCACCGGACAAGTACAATTTCCGGTACGGGACATCCGGTTTCGCCCTTGGCGGTGTGTACGCCATGGAAAACGGCCTGGAGTCAAGGTTCTCCTTGAGAGTGGCCGATGAAGGGAAGAAACTTGTCAGGGACGATAAACCCGTTTCCCGTATGGCAGAGCATATAGGCACCCTTCCCGTTGTGATGGTCTCTCCCGGAGACGGAGCCCTTGTGAGTGAATCCGGGGAGGAGAGGCGGCGCCTTTCCAACGCAATCCTATCCCAGATGGACCCTGAGTACCTTTCGGCCGTCCAGTCATATACAAAACTTCTGGCCCAGAGGAACCGGCTCCTGAAGGATTTACAGCCTGATTTTGGCCTCCTTGAAGTAATAGATGAAAGGATGGCGGAGCCTGCTGCGTATATCTTTGCTTCCAGGAAACGCCTTGCAGAGGACCTTAAGCCCGTTGTGGCGGAATACTACCGCCTCATTTCAGGCGGCGGGGAGTCTGTATCGCTGGAACTCAGGAGTGACCTTTCCGCCGGCTCACTTACAGACCTTTTCTCTTCACACAGGGAGCGTGACCTTGCCCTGAGGTATACATCGGCCGGGGTACAGAGGGACGATTTCATTTTCACGATGGATGGTCATCCTATCCGCCGTGGAGGCTCGCAGGGACAGCAGAAGTCCTTCCTGGTGGCCCTCAAGTTTGCCCAGTATGAGATAATGAAGCGCTCCTACGGCTTTGCCCCCATGCTGCTTCTGGACGATGTATTTGACAAGCTGGACATGGGCCGCATTTCAAATCTCATAGGTATGGTGGCGGGCAGTGACTTCGGCCAGATATTCATTACTGACAGGTACTTTCAAAAGGGTTGAATAGACTATGGAACCCATTAGGATACACAGGAAGGAAGCCGTTTCCATGGAAGATGTCGTGAAGCAGTACATCAAATCCATGAAACTGGCTGCGGGACTCAATACCCAGCGTATATTTGAGGCGTGGGATTCTTGCTCCGGGGCCGGAGAGTTCACCCTTAAGCGCTTCTTCCGTGACGGAAAGCTCTATATTACCCTGAGTTCATCGGTAGTCCGCAACCAACTTCATTTTCAGAAGGAGGACCTTGTGGAGAAGATTAACCGTTACCTGTCTCAGGATACGCTGTTCACTGAAGACAACTCTGCCGTGGGATACGTCAGGGAACTCATCTTGAAGTAGGTCATCTGTCCTGGTCGGCATCCTTAATAATACTTATTGCTTTCACCTTTGACTGGGTGAGTTCATAACGTATGTCAAAACAGGTGTATACATGCTTGCGCCCCAGTTTGCAGTAAGATGTGGAGTAGGCCGGGTCAAACCCCATGTATGCCATGGTTATCCTGTCCAGACTCTCAAGTCCCAGGTGGATGACCTTGTCCAGGATCTCATAGTTTTTCTCCAGTCTTCCCACCACGGACCTCTGCGCCAGATCCTTTCTACGGAAACGCCTGTAATTATGGTACCTGTTCTTGCAGCCGTTGCTGCAGAACCTCCTGTCAGGCCTTCCGCTGTAATCTATAACGTCCCCGCACTGGAGACACCTGGAAACATTCTCAATTACTTTTGCCTTATAATGCATGCCTTACTTCCTTTTGTCACAAATGTCAAAAGCTTTTTCCGTTAATCCAAGCATCCCCAAAAACATTCTGCAAATAGTTTACGTTTCCCTGTTACAACAAAAAACACAACTCACGTGAAACGTTTTGACATATCTTGTTTTTTCTTGTGATACAACATAAAAAACAACGAAATGTCACAAAAAAGGTAAAAATAATGCATTCCACAACCACAGCAAGTGTTTGTTCTGAGCATTGAGTGTTTACTTTGCCTGTGTACCGGCAGCGGAGCGCGCCCGTCCGGGCTTATGTATAACACTTAAAATGCAGTGAAATGGAATTTTTAAACAGAATTGAGTTAAGGGGTGTAGTCGGCAGGGCCGATGTGAACGTAGTGAACGGATCTCATGTGTGTAATTTCTCCGTGGTAACGGAGTACAGCACAAGGGACAAGGAAGGCAATCCGATTATGGACATCGTGTGGTTCAACGTGTCCGCCTGGGAGGGAAGGGAGCAGATAGGGGACGTGTTCCAGATTCAGAAGGGAATGTGGATAGAAGTGACGGGAAGGGTGAGAATCAGGCGTTATATGACGCAGGAGAACGAGGAGAGGACGGTGATGGACGTGGTAGCCCGCAAAATCAGGGTACTGCAGAGGGAGGATGACCAGATGCAGCCGCAGAGGGATTATTAGCACGGTATTTGATGGTTCCGGAATTCTGATTACATTTGCACTGTATGAAAGGATTCCGGACATACCTTCTGGCTCTTCTCTTCCTCCTTGTCGTTCCGCTTTGCGTGAAGGCCCAGGAAGTGGAGGAGGAAACCGTCCCTTCAGTCCAGATAGTAACGGGGGACGATGTAGTGGAATATGCCCGTACGTTTAAAGGAGTGCCGTACAAACTTGGCGCCGCCGGCCCCAAAGCCTTTGACTGCTCAAGTTTTACACGTTACGTATACAAGCACTTCGGCTATGACATAACGGCATACTCCCAGGTCCAGTTCCGTGAGGGACGGCCCGTGGAATCTTATTCGGATCTTCAGAAGGGAGACCTCGTCTTCTTCGGGAAGAAGAGGGGAGTGCGCACTATCGGCCATGTGGGCATTGTGGTGTCCATAGACAGGGAGCGGGGGAGTTTCACCTTCATCCACGCATCCGTCTCTGGCGGCGTTATGGAGCAAACCTCCTCCCACCCTTACTTTATGATGCGCTATATGGGCGCGCGAAGGCTATTGCCAGACCAGGAATAATTGCTATATTTGCAGTCCAATTCCATTCAATGGGGGTGTTTTGGTTTTGACAGCGTCAGTGTTGGATGGTAAGCACGCCGGGCGTGGGAGCCTTGCCCGTAAATCTCAGACTCCAAAAAATCAGTTGCCAACAACAACTACGCACTCGCTGCTTAATTAGCCTAAGGCAATTAGCTTAATCCGCCGCGCCAAGGTTGCGCCGCCGACGAGTATCCCTCGGCCCTTCCGCCTCTTAAGGGCCCCTCAAGGGGTATCATCCATTTGAGGCTGCTCCGGACCACGCCTTTAAATCCGGTCAAGACCTAAAGGCTAAGGGTGAGTCCAGCCCGCCTTCCGGCAAGCTCATCACAAAAACCAAAGGACGGATAAGCGTGTAGAAAGCCACCTGGCAGGACGTTTGGACAGCGGTTCGAGTCCGCTCACCTCCACAGAAAACCGCTTCTGAATATGTCCAGAGGCGGTTTTCTTATTTTATATCCCAAATCGTATCCCAAACCGCATCATAACCCGTCTCGGACCAGGTCCAACCCCCTGTGTTTCTTAATGCTTTAGCCGCCAGTTCAGATAATCCCAGTCCTGGGCGTTCTAGATGGATTGGCGGCAATGAGCACTGTGGCCAGTTTGGCACCGGGTACTCATTGTGACAAAAAAGGCATAAAATGCACACGCCCTGTACCGGAAGGTGGCTCCCCGGGCGAGGTTGGTTTTTCTGTGACCATCCTCGCCCAGAGGATATGGACCAGAGGCATTTCAAATGGCATTTAGGTGGGCGTGGTTGGTAGCAGTAAATCCAACCTCGCCCAAAGTGATAGCCAAAACACATAGTTTTGCAATTGATCCACTATCTTTTGTCGACGATGGTTGCGTTGGGGAAGAGTGCGGGGTCGAAGGTTACATCGGCCTCATGTATGCCCTTTGCGAAATCTCTGAAGGTGACTGTGACGCCGTGCTGGGTGATAGAAGTGCGGACGGGAAGGTAAGTGGTCTTGGAAACAGCCAGGTCCATCTTTTTGGGGTCGTCCTTGTTGGTGTTGGTCTTTGACTTGGTGCAGACGAAATACCAGGCGCTCTCATCTTCCTTCTTGAGTTTGACGTCATAGCCCTCGGTGACACCCTTGAGCGCGCTCATGCTGTCGTCGGAACTGGATTTGGAGGACTTTGCGTTGGTTATGGTAAGTTCATTTTTATTTACATTGTACTCCCAGTCAGTGACAGAGTCGGACCAGAGGATGGTCTTTTCTCCCTTTACATCCACAAGGGCCTTGGTCTTGTTACCGCGCGTATACATATTGGTGGAATAGGAGCCAAGGATAGGAATCTTCAATTCCATGATCATGGAGAAGCCATTGCTGTCAAGGGTGGCAAGTTCCGCGTCCATTCTGGCAAGAATCTCTTCGTTGGTCTGGGCAAAAAGTGCGGTCACGGCAAACAGCGCGGCGACGGTAAGGAGAAATCTTTTCATAATAATCTTGTGTTATTCATTTCCGGGGGACAAATATATAAATTAATTGGCCGATTTTTTTTGTAACTTTGTTGACGCATAAATTAACAGTATGAAAAAATTATCTTTATTAGTTCTTATTGCAGCGCTGGCTGTGGGCTGTGCCTCAAAACCGGAGGTGAAGTATGTGTTCTATTTCATCGGAGACGGAATGGGAATCAACCAGGTGATGGGTACCGAGCAGTACAACAAAGCCACGGGTAACGGCCCGGATGTAATCAATTTCACCCAGTTCCCGGTACGTAATTTCATCACAACCGTGTCCGGAAACTCCCTGGTGACGGATTCCGCTGCAGGCGGTACCGCTCTCGCTTCCGGCGTGAAGACATACAACAGCGCAATCGGCGTGGACCTTGACGGCAATCCCGTTACCTGCCTTACGGAATGGGCGCACGCCGCCGGCTATGGCACAGGAGTCATCACAAGCGTAGGGATCAACCACGCAACTCCGGCCTCCTTTGTTGCCCACACGTCCGTCCGCAAGAACTACGAGGATATATCCACGCAGCTTATATCGGCCCCGGTGGACTTTGCCGCAGGCGCCGGCTTCATTATGGACAGGCACTCGGAGCGCACTACCGACGTTTTTGAGAAGATGGCGGCCGATGCAGGTATCACCCTTCGTAAAGGCCCCGACTTTACAGGCGTTGAGGATATAGACGGCCGCGTCATCTGCCTCAGCGGTAAGCCAGAGCAGGATCTTCCGTATGCTATCGACCGTGAGGATGACGACACCCAACTTTCAGATTTCGTGAAAGCGGGTATCGCTTACCTTGAGAAGCACTTCGGCCAGAAAGGCTTCTTTGTGATGATAGAAGGCGGAAAGATAGACTGGGCCTGCCACGGCACAGACGCTGCATCGGCCTTCCAGGAACTTACGGATATGGCTTATTCCGTGGACCTTGCGCTGGAATTCCTTGCCCGTCATCCCAAGGAAACCCTCATCCTCATCACCGCAGACCATGAAACCGGCGGCCTTATGCTTGGTGCCGGCAAATACGAGATCCATCCCGAGCGCCTTGCCTGGCAGAAGGGCTCCACGCCGGTCCTTACGGAAAAGTTCCGCGAGGAGTTCTTCCCGGAGGATGAGCCATACAAGGCCCCGTCCTGGGATGACGTGAAGGAGTTTTTTGCCGATAACCTTGGCCTATGGGACAAGGTGGAAGTTTCCTCCAAGGAGGAGGCTGCCCTCAAGGAAGTGTACGACCAGACCTTCGGGAAGGACGGTAACAGGAACCTCTCCTCCGAGAACCTCTATTCAGTTAACTACAAGATAGTTGAAGAGGCCGTTAAATGCCTTGACCGTGCAGCCGGCTACAGCTTCAGCTACGGTTCACACTCCGGCTCTCCCGTGGGGCTTTACGTCACCGGCGCCGGACACGAGGCATTCCGGGAAGTCAGGGACAACGCTGAGATTGCCCCCACCATTGCAAAACAGGCCGGATATATCCGTTGAATGGAATTGCCTTACTATCAATAGTTTATGCAAAAACCCCTATGTTAAATGACATAGGGGTTTTTGCTTAAGTGACTAAGTATTAAGCCGTTCCATTCAACGGGCTTCCTTCTTCTGCGGATCCTTGAACAGGATCCAGAAGAGGATGGCAACAACCAGGGAGTAGCCAGCAAAGATGTACCAGGCGGTGGGCCAGGTGGCGGGGTTCTCAAACACGCCCACTGAATCTACCACTGCGCCTGCGGCAAGTGTGCCGATGGTTGCGCCAAATCCGTTAGTCATCATCATGAAAAGGCCCTGTGCGCTGGAGCGGATGTCCACTGCGGCGTTCTGCTCAACGTATAGGGAACCGGAGATGTTGAAGAAGTCGAAGGCCATGCCGTACACGATGCAGCTGAGCACAAACAGCAGCACTCCAGGCATTGCTGGATTGCCGAGGCCGAAGAATCCGAAGCGCAGAACCCATGCGAACATTGAAATGAGCATCACCTTCTTGATGCCGAACCTCTTCATGAAGAAAGGGATAAGGAGGATGCAGAGGGTCTCGGAGGCCTGTGAGATGGCAATGAGGGCGTTGGAGTTCTTGACAGCAAAGGTATCGGCATAATCCGGATTTGCGGCAAATGAACCTAGGAAAGTGTTTGCATAGCCGTTTGTAATCTGGAGGGATGCACCCAGGAGCATTGAGAAAATAAAGAAGATTGCAAACTGGCCGTCCTTGAAAAGGGTGAACGCCTTAAGGCCGAATGCATCTGCGAAGGACTGCTTGCCACCGGCCTTGTTGACGGGGCAGGACGGCATTGTGAGAGAGAATGCGCACATCACAAGCGACAGGATGCCGGAAGAGAGCAGCTGGGTGAAGGTTTCCTGCATGCGGACTCCCTTGATGGAAATGAAGTTGGTGAGAAGCATACTGCATATAAAGCCGATGGTTCCGAACACACGGATGGGCGGGTAATCCTTGACGGGATCCATCCCTTCCTTTGAGAGGGCATTGTAGGCAACGGAATTCACAAGGGCGATAGTGGGCATAAAGAAAGCCACGCTGAGGCTGTAGAGCACGAACAGGGGAGCGAACTCAACCACGTTTCCAGCCATCGCGCAGTATGCGCCTGCGCCTATCATGAAGATGCCGGCAAGGCCGTGGCAAAGGGCCAGGACCTTCTGGGCTTCCATCTTTCTGTCGGCCAGAATGCCCATGAGGGTGGGCATGAAGATGGAAACTATTCCCTGCATTGCAAAGAACCACTTGATCTGGGGACCGAGGCCGATATTACCAAGGTAACGGCCAAGAGACGTGAGGTATGCTCCCCAAACGGCAAATTCAATGAAGTTGAGCACTGCCAGCTTCACCTGGATTGGCTTGATTTGAAAATTCATAGAGTATATTATTTGTTATTAGTCACATGTTCATCATACAAAAGTACGAAATTTTCCGTATTTTTGCAGAGATGTTTAAATTTAAATTACAGGCTACGGACACCCAGTCGGCCGCAAGGGCCGGAGTCATTTCCACGGACCACGGGGAAATAAGGACTCCCATCTTTATGCCGGTTGGAACGGTTGGCTCCGTCAAAGGAGTGTACCACAGGGACTTAGAGGCCGATATAAAAGCCCAGATCATCCTTGGAAACACTTACCATCTTTATCTGAGGCCAGGTCTGGATACCCTCCGCAAGGCCGGCGGCCTGCATAAGTTTGAGCATTGGGACAGGCCCATCCTCACGGACAGCGGCGGTTTCCAGGTGTTCTCCCTGGCCCCTATCCGTAAACTCACTGAGGAAGGATGCAAGTTCTCCTCCCACATAGACGGCTCAAAGCACATCTTCACCCCGGAAAACAATGTAGATACCCAGCGCATAATCGGGGCCGATATAATTATGGCCCTTGACGAGTGCTGCCCCGGTGACGCCGATGAACGCTATGCCGCAAAGTCCCTGAAACTCACTCAGGGCTGGCTGGAGCGCTTTGCAAGGCATTTCGATGAAACGGAACCCCTCTACGGCTACTCCCAGACAATGTTCCCCATAATCCAGGGCTGTGTGTATCCGGACCTTAGGAAGAGAGCCGTGGAGCACGCCCTGAGGCTTGATAATGAGAACCGCGGCGGATACGCCGTTGGAGGCCTTGCAGTGGGGGAGCCCACTGAGAAGATGTATGAGATGCTGGAGATAACCTGCCCGCTTCTCCCCGCAGGAAAACCCCGTTACCTTATGGGCGTAGGCACTCCCGCAAATATCCTTGAAGGCATAGCACGCGGCATAGACATGTTTGACTGTGTGATGCCCACCCGCAACGGCCGCAACGGAATGCTCTTCACCTGGAACGGCATAATGAATATGAGAAACTCCAAATGGACGGACGATTTCTCACCTCTGGACCCCGATGGCACTTCATTTGTAGACAGTTACTACACCCGCGCATACATCCATCACCTTTTCATAGCAAAGGAGATGTTTGCCGCAATGGTGGCTTCGGAGCACAACTTAGCCTTCTATCTGGACCTTGTCACAAAGGCCCGTGAACACATTGAGGCAGGTGATTTCACGGCCTGGAAAAACGCAGTGCTCCCTAAACTCACGCAGCGCCTATGAACTGGGGACTGAAGAAACTGGACTGGTACATAATCAAGAAGTTTCTGGTGACATTCTTTATGGCACTGCTGCTTCTTGCCGTGATCATAGTTATCTTCGACGTAAGTGAGAAGATTGAGGATTTCGTACGCAAGGAAGCCCCCATGAAGGAAATATTCCTGGATTACTACCTTGGATTCATACCCTACTTCATGAACATGTATTCTCCCATGTTTGTGTTCCTCACGGTAATCTTCTTCACCTCCAAGATGACCCAGGACTCTGAGGTTGTGGCAATGCTTTCAAGCGGCATCTCATTCCACCGGCTTATGGTGCCGTACCTTGTATCGGCCGTGTTCATCATGTTCCTGTCCATGGGCCTTGGAATGTGGGTGATCCCTCACCAGGTGGGCCGCAAGGTGGATTTCGAGCAGAAGTACATCCCCCGAATGAAGGTGAAGATAGGCCACGATATGCACTACAAACTGGAGAACGACCACTTTGTGTACCTGGAGAGTTTCAGCGCATACAACAATACTGCATATAACTTTACCCTGGAGGATCTTTCCAGCGGCCGTCTACGCTCAAAAATTACAGCAGAGAGTGCGCAGTATGACACGGTTACAGGCGTGTGGAAGCTCCGCAACTGGTTCATCCGGGATTACGACGAAGGCCTTGGAGACCATGTCCGTTCAGGGCGCCAGCTGGACACCGTACTCAGCCTCACCAGGGATGATTTCTTCCTGAACAAATACACCATCACTCGCCTCAACGAGGCAGAGCTCGAGCGGCTCATCAAGACCCAGACAATGCGTGGAGACGCTTCGGTATCGGCCGCTCTCATTGAGAAGAACAACCGCATGGCCATGCCGCTTTCCTCCATTATCCTTACCATCATTGCGGTTTCCCTTTGTACCAAGAAGAGGCGCGGAGGTATGGGCCTTAATCTGGCTGCAGGAACGGCGCTTGGCTTCTCCTACATCCTTTTCCAGCAGTTCAGCGAGATGTTCGTGGCAACGGATACCCTTCCGCCGTCCATAGCCATCTGGCTGCCAAACTACATATATGCGGTAATTGCAATCGTCCTGTATATAAAAGCACCTAAATAAATGAAAGTCAGGATTGTAAACAAATCCAGCCATCCCTGTCCGGCCTATGCCACGCCTCAGAGCGCCGGAGTGGATCTCAGGGCAAATCTTGAAGCTCCCGTTACTATAGGCCCACTTGAAAGGACTCTTGTTCCCACTGGTCTTTACATTGCCCTTCCTGCGGGTTTTGAGGCCCAGGTAAGGCCCCGCAGCGGCCTTGCGGCAAAGCACGGAATCACCGTCCTCAATACCCCCGGCACCATTGACGCGGATTACAGGGGAGAGATAAAGGTTATTCTCGTGAACCTCTCCAATGAGCCTTTCGAGATTGTCCCCGGGGAAAGGATAGCCCAGATGGTGATTGCACGCCATGAAACAGCGGAATGGGAGGAAGTCCAGACCCTTGACTCTACAGAGCGCGGGGCCGGCGGCTTTGGCTCTACAGGCCGATAATCCTGTCATTCTGAGCAAAGTCTTTTTTTCATTCTGAGCGAAGTCTTTCTGTCATTCTGAGCGAAGCTTTTCTGTCATTCTGAGCGAAGTCGAAGAATCTCATACATTATGAACATAGAAAACCTATACCGGATATTCCTTGACAGTGCCGGTGTCAATACTGACACCCGCACAATCTCCAAAAACCAGCTTTTCTTTGCCCTGAAAGGGGAAAACTTTGACGGTAACGCATTTGCGCTCCAGGCCCTTGAGGCCGGGGCGTGCTATGCCGTGGTGAACGATACCGTGAAGGATGAAGATCCCCGCCTCATAAAGGTGAAGGACACCCTGGAGGCCCTCAAGGCCCTTGCCGCATACCACCGCAGCCAGTTGGACATCCCCGTAATAGGCCTCACCGGCACAAATGGCAAAACCACCACAAAGGAACTAATAAGCACGGTCCTGGCCGCAAAGTACAAGCTTGTGGCAACCGTGGGAAACCTTAACAATGAGATTGGGGTGCCGCTGTCCGTGCTTAAGATAGGCCCTGATGCGGAGATAGCAGTGATTGAGATGGGCGCAAGCCATCCGGAAGACCTCAAACCCCTTCTGGCGGTGTCCCAGCCCAGTCATGGCCTCATCACAAATGTTGGAAAAGCCCATCTTGAGGGCTTTGGAAGCTATGAGGGTGTGATGCACGCCAAGGGTCTCCTGTACGATTATCTCAAGGAAACAGACGGCATTGTTTTCGCCAATGCCGATGACCCCGTCCTCCAGGGTATGCTCTGGGACAGGGAGATGACCTGCATCGCCTATGGCCTGGACGGCGTTGAGGTGCTGCCTTCATCGGCCTCCAATCCTTTCCTAAGGATGAAATGGGAGGATGGACGTACCCTTGAAACCCATCTTGTGGGGGCCTACAACGCCACAAACGTGCTGGCGGCCCTTAAGATTGGCTGGTTCTTCGGGGTCCATGAAGATGCAGCCGTCAAGGCCGTGGAAAACTATGTGCCTTCAAACAACCGCTCCCAGCTTGTAAGGACGCAGCGCAATACCCTCATTGTGGATGCCTACAATGCCAATCCTTCATCTATGAAGGTGGCGCTGGACAACCTTGCACTCTGCGAAGGCCGTAAAGTGGCCCTCCTTGGAGACATGCGTGAACTTGGGGCGGATTCCCAGAAAGAGCATAAGAAGATAGTTGACAGACTTGTTTCTGTCATTTCGAGCGAAGCCGAGAAATCTCAGGCCATCCTTGTGGGGTCTGAATTCAAGAAAGCCGCAGAAGGAACGGGCATTCCCGTGTTTGATACTTCGGACGCCCTGGCCGATTGGCTGCGTGCCAACCCCCTCAGCGGATGCACCGTTCTTGTGAAGGGCTCCCGCGGAACCCGTATGGAAAAGGTTATAGACGCGCTTTAACCACAATAAAGCGTACCGCCAAAGCCATCAGGCTTCCAATCAGAAGACCGAATAAAACTCCCGCCACCACGTCCCCAAGGAAGTGGGCGGCCATCATTATGCGGCTCAGGCTCACAAGAGTTGCCCAGATGAATACGCCCCAGGCATATGCAGGGACGGGTTTCTCGTTTAACCTGAGCCCTAAAGTAGTGCCTGCAGCAAATCCAAAGACATTTGCTGCATGGCTTGAGAAGAAGCCGTAAAGATGCCCGGTCTGGCCGTAGGGCATGATAATTCCGTTTTCCACCATCCAGGAATTGTAGCAAGGCCTTAATCTGGCCACGTTTTCCTTTACAAGGACGGAAAGCTGGTCTGTGAGTACAACGCAAAGGATTAGAGAGGCACTCACAAGGAGCCCCTTTTTCCATCCAAGTTTCCAAATGATGAACCCCATTATGATGGCATAAGCGGGAAACCAGATCTTGGCGTCGGAGAGCACCATCCAGAGAGGATAGAGGGCCGGAGTGTCCAACTTGTTTATCCACAAGGTGGCAGCCTGGTCTATCTGAACAATGTCAATCATTTATTGAGAGCTTTCCAGAGTTCTTCCTTTAGTTCTTCCAGACCAATGTGAGCAACGGAAGAGATGAATACGTGGGGGAGGTCTGCGGGGATCTTCTTCTCTATCTTTGCCTTCTGCTTATCGTCAATGAGATCCATCTTGGTAATGGCAAGGACGCGGTCTTTTACAAGGAGCTCAGGATTATACTCATGTAATTCATTGAGGAGAATCTTGTAGCCCTTCATTACGTCCGGTTCGTCTGCCGCCACCATGAAAAGCAGTACGGAATTGCGCTCTATGTGCCTTAGGAAGCGCATCCCGATGCCTTTGCCCTCGTGGGCCCCCTCTATGATGCCTGGGATATCGGCCATCACAAAGGAGCGGTCGTCGTAGTAGCGCACAATGCCAAGATTGGGTTCAAGGGTTGTGAACGCGTAGTTTGCAATTTTTGGTTTGGCCGATGTTATGACGGAAAGAAGAGTGCTCTTTCCGGCGTTGGGGAAGCCCACAAGGCCAACATCGGCCAGTACTTTCAGTTCCAGGATGAACCAGCCTTCCTGGCCGTCTTCTCCTGGCTGTGCGTAGCGGGGAGTCTGGTTTGTGGCGCTCTTGAAGTGGTCATTGCCCCAGCCGCCCTTGCCGCCCTGGCACAGGATGTACTCCTGGCCGGGTTCTACGAGCTCAGTGATTACTTCTTCGGTTTCTGCATCCTTCACGACTACGCCCTGGGGTACTTCCAGGACTATATCGGCCCCGTTCTTGCCCCTTTTGAGAGCCTCGGCGCCGTTGCCGCCGTTGTCTGCGCGGACAACCTTGCGGTAACGCAGGTGGATGAGCGTCCAGAGTTGGGGATTCACCCTCAGGATGATGTGGCCGCCGCGGCCGCCGTCTCCGCCGTCCGGGCCGCCCTTGGGGACGTATTTTGCCCTGTGAAGGTGGGCGCTTCCGGCTCCGCCGTGCCCGCTTGCGCAGAAAATGCGCACGTAGTCTATGAAGTTCGATTCTGCCATAACGCTGCAAAGATACGGAATTTTTGCCGTATATTTGCCTGTATGAAAAGGATTGAAGTTGTTGCGGCAATCATACGTAAGGGTGACAGGATATTTGCCACCCAGCGGGGCTATGGAGACTGGAAGGACTGGTGGGAACTGCCGGGCGGTAAGGTTGAGGAAGGGGAGAGCCCTCAGGAGGCCCTGATCCGTGAAATCAGGGAGGAACTGGACGCTGAAATAAGTGTGTATAAGTTCCTTACAACCATAGAATGGGACTATCCCCAGTTCCATCTCACTATGCACTGCTATATGTGTTCCCTCCTCACGGAGGCGCTCCATCTCAACGAGCACGAGGCCGCCCGCTGGCTTGGGGCCGATGAACTCCATTCCGTCAATTGGCTTCCCGCCGATGACCAGATTCTTCCCCTCATTGCACAGCAACTCAGTATTGGGAATGTGAAGTAATTTTCCTATCTTTGAAAGATGAAAGAAGGCACTCTCATCTGTGATTTCAGCGGCGCGTATGAGGCGCAGGGATTCCTCCCGTGGGTGGAGGAAAGGGGGGGGAAGGTGCAGGTGCTCTCTTTCAAGGGATTGGAGGGAACTTCCTGTTACTGTGACCCGGATGCGGCTCTTGCAATAGGAAAGATGCTTCCGGAGGCTTTGCCGGGGCTCAGGTGGATAGACAGCGGTGATTACCACTATATGACGCACCTTTTGGCTATGCGGGAAACGCAGACGTTCCACCTTCTGCTCCTGGATAACCACCCGGATAATCAGGAACCGGCATTTGGCGGGGTCCTCAGTTGCGGAAGCTGGGTAAAGGCTATGAGGGAGGAGAATCCTATGCTGAAGGACGTCTTGTGGGTAGGACCGGAAGGAGGGGATTATGGCCCGTGGCTGGAAGCAAGAAGGGGAGAGAGGCTTTACATATCCCTTGACAAGGACGTGATGGCGCCGCAGTGGGCCAGAACGGACTGGACGCAAGGTGAGTACAGTCTCCCGCAAATAGAGGAAATCCTCAGGCTGGCGGCTAGTGAGATGGATGTAGTTGCCGTGGACATCTGCGGAGAAATATCGGCCTCCAAGGGCGCTACCCCTGAGGACGGAAAGATAAATTTTGAAACCAACACTAAACTTTATAACCTAGTATGTCAGAATTGAAAACGTGCCTGTATGATTCTCACGTGGCCCTTGGAGCCAAGATGAGTCCCTTTGCAGGCTTCATTATGCCCATCCAGTACGTTGGCATTGTGCAGGAGCACCTTGCCGTAAGGCAGCACGTGGGTATGTTCGATGTCTCCCACATGGGAGAAATCTTTGTGGAAGGCCCTGATGCCGAGGCCTTCGTGAACCACATCTTCACCAACGAAATCCGCGGCTTCGAGCCAGGAAAGGTTCTCTACGGCATGATGTGCTATGAAAACGGCGGTACCGTGGACGACCTCCTTGTGTACCGTGAATTTGAGAAGGACCACTTCCTCCTTGTGGTGAACGCAGCAAACATTGACAAGGACTTTGCCTGGATTGAAGAAAAGGTGAAAGGATTCAACTGCACTGTGCGCAATGAATCCCCGGTATGGGGGCAGATTGCCGTGCAGGGCCCTGAGGCGGAGAAAACCGTCATGGAAGTCCTTGGCTACAAGGAAGCGGCCGATCTTGGATTCTACACCTTCTGTGACGTGGATTACAAGGGAAAGCGCCTTATCCTGAGCCGTACCGGCTATACCGGAGAAGACGGTTTTGAACTCTATACAACCATAGAGAACACCGTTGAAATCTGGGAGAGGCTCCTTAAGGCCGGCGTCCAGCCCTGCGGCCTCGGCTGCCGTGACACCCTCCGTTTTGAAGCCGGTCTTCCGCTTTACGGAGATGAACTCTCTCCTGAAATCAGCCCCGTTATGGCGGGTCTCGGGATGTTCTGCAAGTATGAGAAGGACTTCATTGGAAAGGAAGCCCTCCTGGACCAGAAGGCCGGAAACCTTGAAAAGAAACTTGTGGGCATTGAGATATTTGACAAGGCCATTCCGCGCG
>CACXNH010000043.1 GCA_902768955.1 uncultured Bacteroidia bacterium
TTTGAGCCAGGCTTCCTCGGAATCTCCGCAGTCCACGCTCACGACGGTAAGCCTGTCGGCATAGCGATGGGCGATTTCCTTTACGTTGGGAAGGCCCTCGACGCACCAGCCGCACCACGTGCCCCAGAAATCCAGCATCACATAGCTTCCGCGGTGCTCTGACAGGGTAAATGTCTCTCCGGTAGAGGTCTTCAGAGTAAAGTCAGGAGCCTCGGCGCCCTCGAAAATGGTTCCGCGGGCCGACTGCCTCTGGGCCTCGGCATCAATCATAAGATACCTTGCCTCGATAAGGTCTCCCAGAGGGCCTTTCTTTACCTTGTCGGAGATGAGTTCATCGGCCTCGAGGAACATTTCGGCGCTGCTGATCTCACGGGCAAGATAGGCGCACACGTCGCTGGTGGGGTTCTTGCGGATAAAATCAAGGGCTATGCTGTTCCATTCGGCCGATAGTTCACGCTCACGGGCGCTGTAGGCGGCCATATCGAAGTCTGCGTCTTCATCATCCGTTGGAATGGAGGCGCGGAGGTCATGAAGGGCTGCCGCGTTGGCCTTGGACATCTGGTGGAACTTGCCCCAGTCCTTGTAGAATTTGGAGCCGGTAACCGTGTAGTCCGTCATGGTGCCGTTGATGACGCAGTGCTCACCAGGCACAATGTACAGGGTGATATAATCTATGAAATGATCCTTATCCACAATCATCAGGATCTGCGGCTTTTTTGATGCGGGATCATAGAAGAAGTTGCCGTTATCAAGGATGACGGAGTCCATCACCATTTCATCGGCGTCGTTGTTGCAAGCAATCAAGAGCTTGCCTGATTCAACGCCCGAGATGTTTCCGCTTACGGTGTGTCTGGGGCCGCAGGCTGCCAGTGCGGCAAGGACAAGGGCAATTACAAAATACTTTTTCATAACATTTCCTTTAACTGTTCAAGAAGGTCCGGGGTTGACGGGCGGGGAGCATTCACTGATGCTATCTTTCCGTCGGCGGCAAAGAGCATGAAGCGGGGGATTCCGGTAACGAAATACTTGCCGGAGATGCTTTCCTGACCGGCCTTCGTTGCAATGAACTGGGGCCAGGAAGAGCCTACTTCCTCAAGTTTGTTTGTCCAGTCCGTCCTGTCCATATCCGTGGATATGCTTATGCACACAATCTCCGGGTCCTTGCCCAGGGATTCCACAAACTTTTCAAGGTAGGGGATTTCCTCACAGCAGGGACCGCACCAGGAGGCCCAGAGATCCACGTAGAGAGGTTTCCCGACAAAATCAGAGAGATGGTATACCTTTCCGTTGATGTCCTCGAATTCAATGTCGGGAGCATCCATGCCTGCAACAAGCTGAAGGGCGTTGCCGCACAGGGAATCGGCCCTGTCAAGATACTCCTCGTTATCCACGTTGTCGCAGAAGTAGTCATAGGCTTCGGAGAGGCCGTCCACATTGCCGGCCCCGATCAGGTTGGTGAGCATGGTGACCATGGCCCACTCTTTCTGCGCCGGCCTGCAGACGCAGGACACGGCGGCCTTGAGGGCCTCGGTTGCATCTATGCCGCCGCAACTGTAGGAGGCGGTCATAAAGACGGGCTGCACCAGGGCTTGGAGCTCTTCGTCGGACATCTTCCGGCTGAGAGCAACAAATGCGTTGAAATCAGGATCGTCAGGACAGGAGCCGTTCTCCCGCGCATAATAGAAGGGGAAATAGTAGGAATAGTATTTCTCCTTACGGCTGAGTTCCGCATTGTAATACTTCACGAAGGGCTTGTTCGGAATGGCGGAGAGTTCTTCCCTTAAGGGACGATAACAATTGGCCATAATGCTGCGGAATTCCTTGAAAGAGGATGCCTTGTCAACTTCCTCCTCAATATTCAGGGCCCAGAGATGTGCCATGAAAGTATTCTCAGCCTCACCCTCTCCGGTAAAGGAGAAATTGGTTTCCACGCCTTCTTCTCTAAGGTCGAACTCCGCCGTGTAGGTCTTGCCCTGCTCCAGAGCTATGCGGAACATGAATTTGTCGGCAAAAAGGGCAAGGTCGTACTGGTCACGGGAAAACTGGACGGTGTCGCAGAAACTGCCGTCAGGCTGTACGTGAAGGGGAATCTCCAGATAGTCTCCATCCTGAGGGATGAAGAATTCCACATACTCCGTGGTATAGCCGATAAAACGGCCCTGGAACACGGTGGGACCACCGTTTTGGGTATTTGTGCCGCAGCTGCCCAGAAGGGCGGCGGCACAAATTAATCCTATAAGCTTTCTCATTGTTTAGTCCTCTTCTTCGGCTGTGCCGTCAATGAATTCAACTTCAAGGTTCTGGATTCCGGAGAAGTTTTCACCTACGAACATGACCATTTCTCCGGCCTGTGACGAAAGCATGGACACAAGGGTATATTTGCCGTCCGGCTGCCTGGTGAGGGACAGGGAACCATAAGCATCGCAGATGGTATAGTCTCCCGGGGCGTACATCACATAAGTTCCGGAAGGCATGCTGAATCCGGGAATAATCTCTGTTATGGCGCCGGGAACAAGCATTCCCGCTGCATAGGGATCCTGAGGCTCCTGACCTTCCTCGGGCTCGGCGGGAGTTGAATATGCGCCTGTCAGGTCAATGTTCTCTGAAAAATCTACTGCGGGCGTGCTGAACTGGAAAACGGTCATCGCATAGTTTTCTTCGTCACCGGAATAGAGATAGAGTTCGAAGTTTGAAGTGCCCTTCTCGTAACGGTCTCCATAGTAGTAGCACTGGACGGAGAAGATGTTCTGGGTGGGATCTATCCTGTCGGAGTTACCGGGATATCCGGCGCCTTCGGCGTCAATTTCAACCTCACCCTGATAGGCATACTTGTAGGACTTGCCGGCCTCATCCTTCATGTCGGCCTTGATCGTGTATGTGCCGTCGTTGCCTGCAACTACTTCAATGGTGCCGTCTACGACAGGGATGGAGACGGAGTTTTCTGCATCAACGGGATAGGCATAATAGCAACCGGCAACATAGTCCTCGTCGTCCAAGTTTGAAGCGGCGCCGGGCATAAAGGTAAGTTTCTTGGCGGCAAGTTTCAGTCCAAGATAGTCGTCGCTGCCCTTTGTGTAGATGCCGGGGGTTAGGCTTACTTCTTCCTCGGAAGCGAAGAGGTCTGTGTAGATCCAAAGTACAAGATGGTTCTCATCTTCGTCGGAAAGCACAAGGAGAGCCGCCCCGCCATAATCCTCTTCTGTGGGCTTCATAAACTGATAGAGGGTGTTTCCCATATACTCAAGGACTGCGGAACTGCAGTTTTTGAAACCATCGAAAGGACTGCCGGCCTTCTGGCTTACCGCTACGGTTGCTGTCTTCTCCCCTGCCTTGAAAGTCAGGGTGCAGGTGCGGGGCTGGTTCACGGTATTTGCGGCGGCTGTGAGGGTAACTTCGGCACCGTTCTTTTCAAGTGCCAGCCAGTCCGGGTTACCTGTTACTGTGTAGTCTGGCTGGTTGGTAGTTACGGATACGCGGCGGACTGCGCCTTCGGCATCAAACTCCACGGAAGCGGGAGAAACGGTAAGTGTGACTTCCGTTTCCTGCTCTTTTCCGCCGGGTGTGTCGTTTCCACCGGGTGTGTTGGCGTCGGGTTTTGTGCAGGCCCACAGGCAAGCAGCGGCAGCCATGGCTGCAAAGATTCTCATTTTTTTCATAATAATCTGAGTTATAATTAATTAGTTGTTATTTTGCATATTCAGGGTGCCATGAAAGCACGGTTGGAGGATAATGGATATAAAGGGCATCCTCGGAGAATGTATATGTCTCTTCCCCTACAGTGTGCAGGTACAGTGGCTTGAGGTCCTGGAAAAGAGGGTCATTCCAGAGGCGTTTCATATCAAACCAACTGGTGCCGAAGCCAAACTGCTCCCTCATCCGCTCTTCAAAGGCGAAGCGCACGTAATCGTCGGCCGTGACAACCGTTGCCGGGATGGCGGCGTGGCCGTCGTCCATACGGTTTTTGCGCAGTTCAAGCAAAAGGTCTGCGGCATCGGCCGTCTCCCCTTCGCGGGCAAGGGATTCGGCCAGCATAGTGTAAACCTCAGACAGGTCAAGGCCGATGTTGGTGGTGATGTTGCTCATATTGGCCGAATATGTTTCCTTGGCCGCATATTTCTTATATGCGCTGGTGCCGTTTGAAACGGCCGAAAGGAAGGCCAGGCGGCAGTCCCTCAAATCCGGGTAGAAGCGCTCCAGAAGGCTGTTCCGCACGCCGAACATAAGGAGTCCGTACATTGAAGAGTACACGCTGGCCCAGAGGCGGGGCATATCCATCACGCAGAAGAGTTTCTCCGGGTTTACATCGGCCCTGACTACGTAGTCTATGTCTCCATTAGCATCCATAAGGGGCCGATAATCTATCAGATGTATGCCTGGCTGGCCCTCCAGCAGATCAAGGCATTTTTTGAGCTGGACGGCGGCTTCCTTGTAGCGGCCCTGCATGAACAGGACCTTGCCATAGAGGCCATAGCCGCTGGGCCTGAATATCCTCAGATAATGCTCCGGGACATCCTTCAGGTGCTCCACGGACTCTCCCATCTCTTTCACGATGAATTCATTTACCTCCTCTATGCTGCTGAGTTCAAAGTGGTTGTCTATGGTTGACGCCACTTTCACTATGGGCACTTCCCCAAAGAAAGTGGACATCATGAAGGTGCACCAGGCGCGGAGCATACGGGCCTCAGACTGAATGGCCAGTTTCTCCTCTTCCGTGCCGTTCTGGGCATTCATGACCTCGGAGATGACCACGTTGCAATTGTACAGGATGGTGGTGAAGCAGTTCCACTCTCCGCAGATCTCGTCTTCTCGGTAGACGTCAGGGTTCCACTTGTAGGCGTTGCATACGTGGTTTCCTATCTGGCTGTAAGCGTTGCCGTAGCCGTCGACGTCAGTATACGTTTCCATGCTCATATAAGGGTAGGACGTATTGAGCATAGCCAGATCGGTACCGTAAAGAAGGCCCTCGTAGTGTTCTACGCGGGAAGCTATGTCGTAGCCGCGGGGTTTTACGTCAAGGAAGGATGTGCAGGACCCAAGGAGCAGAGCCGATGCCAATATGATGACTGTCTTTTTCATACCCTAGAATTCTACGTTTATGCTGGCCGATATGTAAGGGAAGAATTTGTCGGACCTGTAGCCCCTGAAAGAGAAGGCCTCGGGGTCTATCCCCTCTCCGTTGAAGGCGATGGTGGCAAGGTTGGAGGCCTGAAGGCGCACCGTTGCCGTCTCAAGGTGGAGGGCCTTGCAGGCCGGCGCGGGCAGCCTGTAGCCCAGGGAGACCTCCCTGAGTTTGAAGTAGGAGGCCGGCAGCACATTGATATCGGCATATCTGTATAGCAGAAGGACGTCAGTCTCGTTGATGGACGTATTCCTCAGGGAATAGTAGGCGGGAACGTTGGTGAAAGCCTCGTCCCCGGGCTTTCTCCAGCGCCTTGAAAAGTCGTTATGGAGGTTGCCGCCCAGACGGTAGGAGTAGGTTGAGTTTACGTCGTTTCTGAGTACGTGGCCAAGGTTGAAGATGAAGGACACTGCAAGGTCCCAGTTCCCGTAGCGGAATACATTGTTCAGGGAGCCGAACACCGGAGGAACCGTGGTCCCCGCGTACTTGACGGCACCGGAGGTATCAATATCAGTTATGGAGCGCCTGGCTTCCCCGGCGGTATTGTAGATGCGGGGCATGCCGTCGGCGGGGTCAAGCCCTGCCCAGCGGTAGGAGAAAACCGTCCCGTAGGGGTATCCCTCCCAGTAGTCGTACTCTATCATACGGTAGGGCGATGTGGGCGGCTCCACGTACATCTGAACCAGTTTGTTCTTGTTGAACGTGATGTTGAAATCCGTATACCAGCCAAACAGGCCTGCTGTTATGTTGGTGCTGTTTATGGTGAACTCCACGCCGGCATTTGTCATTGTGCCGATATTGGACAGGACTGTTGTGAAACCGGTTGTGGGGTCTACGGGGGCGTTTCCAAGGAGGTTGGTGGTATACTTGTGATAGAAGTCAACCTCTCCGCTGAGCCGGTTGTCAAGCACGGCCCAGTCTACGCCCAGATTCAGAATCCGGGTCTTTTCCCAGGAGAGTTTGTCGTTGGCGGGGGTTACCACCACATATCCAAGGCCGAACCTGCTGTAATTGGCCGCCGTCACGGAAGAAAGGATATTGTAGGGGCCTCCCTGACCTGGATCCGGCGAATTGCCGGCATAGCCGAAACTGGCGCGGAGATTGAGCCTGTTGAGCCAGCGGGAGGCCCGGGACATGAAGTCCTCTTTAGCCATATTCCAGATGACGCCCGTACTCCAGATGGGCTTGAACTGGACGCTGGGGTCTGAGCCAAAGAGGTTTGACTGGTCTACGCGGATGCTGGCGTTGAGGGAGTATTTGTCAAGGAGCGTATATGCCGCATTCGCATACATTGACACAAAGCGGTATTCGGTTTCTGACTGTCTGTAGTCGTTGGGGTCGAAGGTATTGGTTGACGATGCCGAGAATGAAGGGAGGGCGGGATTCTTCACGCCGGTCATGTTGAGGAAATAATCGTCGTAGAAGATGTGCTGCATTGTCTGCATGTCGTATCCCCGGAGGAAGGTGCTGTTGGAGCCGGTCTTACGGCTGCTTATCTCAAAGCCGGCGACACCCGTGATGCGGTGGATATCGGCCTTCCCCAAAGTTTTGTCCACGTTCACCTGGTTCCTTACGGTGTAGGACGTCATATCTGTGTTGGAGGCGGTGAAATGGCCGCCGGACGAAGGCAGGTACTGGGTGCCGTCAGGGCCGGTTCCCTGCGCCCTTTCTATGCGCACGCCGAAACTGTCCTGAGAAAGGTATGTTTCTCCGCTGCCCTTTGTGAGGGAGTACTGGAATCTGCCTTCATAACTTATCCAGGGGGCGAATTTTATGGTAAGGCCGGCATTGGCGTTGGCGCCAAGGGTTTTCTCCGTGACGGGGCAGCAGAGATAGTCCGACACCGGGAAATAATTGAGGCCTATTCCCGTTATGCCCTCTATGGACTGCCTGTAGGCATCTGTCATTACGTAATTGGTGAGAGAGAGTTCCTTGCCGTCCTGACCGTAATAACTCATATAGGGAAGGTCCGGGAGCGCGTGGGACCGGGTGTAGGCCTTTGAGTTTGAGTAAAACAGATGGGCCGATATGTCAAGGTCCAGCCAGCTTGCCAGTTTGAGCCCGTCACGGAAGAAGAGGCGGTACTCGTTTTCACTGTCCTTGTTCACGCCCTTTTCCCTCTGGTACTCCAGGGACACGTAGAAATTGCTTTTTTCCGACCCTCCGGAGAATGACACCGAGTGGTTCATAAGGTAGGCGTCGGACATAAAGTATCTCTCATACTCCCGGCGGCCGTTGACGGCGGCAAGGGCGGCCAGTGCCGCATCCCTCTCGGCCAGGGAGATTTCTCCTGTATAATAGCGGTACAGGGGGTATTCGTGCGGGTAGGTTACCCTGTAGGCGTTGCCGGTGCCGTAGGTGTTGCCCTGGACATCGGCCCACTTGTAGGTCTGGGGGTCGAATACCTCAACGGCCGTTTCAATGAACCTTTGGCTGTCCATCATATCCATATACTTCCAGTCCGGCTTTCCCTTGAAGGTGAAACTGCCGTTGTAATTGATGCGAAGGTCCCCGCTGCGGCCTTTCTTGGTGGTGACCACGATGACGCCGTTGGCGGCCTGCGCTCCCCAGATGGAGGCAGCGGTGGCGTCCTTGAGGAAGTTGATGCTCTCTACGTCGTTGGGGTTGAGCATCTTGTCCATCTGCTCGCGGGTCATGGCCACACCGTCAACTATGAAGAGGGGCTCCCTCTTTGAATTGATGGAGGAAACGCCGCGGATAAGGTAGGTGACACCGTCGGCGGTTTCTGAAACGCTGAGGCCTGCGGCCGATCCTTCAAGGCTTCTGAGGACGTTGCCGTGGATGTTGGCCTGGTCCCTCACCGTGGCACCGGAAACGCTGGCGAAAGCGCCCGCGGAACGCTCCCTGGAGATGGTCTGATAACCTGTCACCACGGACTGGTTCAGGACGCTGGCCTGGCTGTAGAGCATCACGTTTATGGTGGTGCGGTTTCCTATTCTCTGGATGGCCGGCTCCATCCCGATAAAATCAAAGGTAAGTTCGGTGTCGGGGTTGTCCGGAAGTTCTATGCTGTAACGGCCGTTCATATCAGTGTAGACGCCCGTGCGTGTGAGAGCAACGTAAACATCGGCCCCGGCAAGGGGTTCTCCGGATTCGTCCGTGACAAGCCCCCTGATGGTTCGCGTCCTGGCCTTTCCGTCGGCCTTGGGTGCCTCGGGCTCCGGCACGGAAAAGGCTATCTGCTTGCCTACAATTGTGTATTTTATGCCACATACGGCCGACAGGGAATCCAGCACGTCCTCTATGCTGTCACTGCTCACGGCGATGGTAATTTTGCGCGAGGTGTCAATGAGGTCTGTGTTATACACGAAACTATATTCTGTCTGCGCCGATATGAGTTTCAGCACCGTTGAGAGGGGCTCGTTGGTGGCCACGACGGTAATGGCGCCCTGGGCCCTCAGTGCAGCCGGAACAAGGAGGGCAAGCACCGTGAGGAGTATGGCTAGTTTTCTCATTTGGCAGAGCGGATTGTTATGGTTTTGTCTGTGATGGTGTAACTGAGGCGGGAGGTAAGGCAGATAAGATGAAGGACTTCCTCTATGGGCTCCGAGCGGAATTCTCCCGTGATTGAATTGCGGTAAACCTTGTCATCCTCCACATTTATCCGGACACCGTACCATTTTTCCATGCGCTGGATGGCCTCCTTCATTGATGTATGGTTGAAACTCAGGATGCCTTCAGTCCAGTCAAGTTCCTCTTCAGGCTCTTCGATTCTGGAAATGTTGAGGAAGCCGTCCTTTATGAGTATCTGCTCCGACGGCTTCACCCTCAGGACTTCTTTCTTGCTTGTGGTCACCTCCACGGAACCCTTAAGAAGGGTAAGGTCAAAGAGAGTGTTGTCAGAGTAACAGCTCAGATTGAACTTTGTGCCGGTAACCTTTACCTCAACGCCCTGGGGGGTGTTTATGATAAATGGCATGGTGCGCTCCCTGCGAACGTCAAACAGGGCTTCTCCGTCAAGATAGACGATACGGTTGGTCTTACCGAAGTAAGGATCCAGTTTGATGCGGCTGCCGCAGTTGAGTATGACGGCGGTGCTGTCAGGGAGCACCATATTGGCGCGGACTGCATTGTTGACAGTATACACTATCTCCGACTGAACGGCCCTCACCTGAGGTTCCGCCTCCCGGGGCTGCTTTCTCAGGAGGGTTATGACCGTAAACACGATGCAGGCTGCGGCAACGGTCTCAAAAACCAGCTTCAATACGTTTGTTCTGCGTGGGGTATAATCGGCCCCGGGGACTTTCCCCGTCCATACCGAGTCAGGGAATGACTCGAAGACCTTTTTGTTGAATTCTTTGTCCATACGTAATTAATACGGACAAAGCGGTCTTTACCCTAAATATTTTTTTATGTTTTTGCGGAATTTTTCAAGCGCTATGCGCATACGGTATTCCACTGCCTTTTCCGATATGCCTTCCCTCTGGGCTATCTCCCGGTTTTTTAGGCCCTCCGAGCGGCTTAGCGCAAAGGTTCTGCTTATTTTGGGCGGGAGATTGCCCCAGACGTTTTTAATAAGCCGGGTGAGTTCAAGGCGGGAGATGTACTCATCTACGGAGTTGTCTTCAAGGTACTCAAGTTCCGGGGCGTTTTGTGCCCTGAGCTCATCAAGGGTTTTATTCCTTGCTATTGTGAATACGTATGCGCGGATATTTTTGCCTTCATCAAGGCTGCGCCTGTGCTCCCAGAGTGCCGCAAGGGCCTCCTGGGCTATGTCCTTGGCTTTTTCCTCATCCTTGAGGTAAGAGCCGGCAAAATGCACAAGGTTGAGGAACTCCATCCGGTAGAAGAGCTCAAAAGCGCTGTGGTCCCCGCGCCGGATTTGTTCCGTCAAACTGTGCATGGGCCGTTATTGGGCCTTGAAAAGGCGCACGCCGCCCCAGGCGAGGAGGCACTGGGCCGCTACGTAAGTTACCATCACAAGGAACTCCAGAATCACTTTTGCGCCATGGAAGGTCTGGACGGCGATGAGGCTGTCGGAGAGGGCGAAGAGCACGGCACCCACGGTGAGGATAACCCAGGTGGTTTTCTTGGGCTGGCGGATTACTCCGGCAAGCGCGCTCCAGATAAGAAGCATGAGCATCATTCCGTACACGGCAAACGGCACAAGGAAGGTTCCTTCAACGCCTATCGCAAGAAGAAGCCCGGCGGTAGCGGCTACCATGACAACTATTGCCAGAATCCACTGGGTGGGTTTCAGGCCCTTCCAGCTGCGGCCGCCGAAGCCCATGCAGTAGAAAATATGGCCGATAAGAAAGCAAACCAGGCCGCACGCAAATGTGGGGAAACCGTCCGGGATTAGGAGGATGTCTCCTGCCGCGCCAAGGAGCTGGGCGATGACAAGGAGCCGTATGGTCCTTGATTCCATCCCGCCTGCCGCTGCTACGGTTGTGAGGGCTATAAGGGGTAGAAGGGCGGGCTTGACTATTGCCGCCACGGGGGCGTTTCCAAACCAGCGGGCCACAAAGTTCACGAGCGCGGCTACAAAAAGCGCTACGGCGGGGATGATCCAGGACTTTTTCATATACACGGTCAAATTTTGGCTAAACTTACAAATTATTTTTCAAAAACTTGCGCTTTGAGTAAAAATTCGTATCTTTGCAGTCCCGCTTCGCTGCGGGAGTTTCAAACGCTTTAAGCCCGGAGGGGTGGGTGAGTGGCTGAAACCAGCAGTTTGCTAAACTGCCGTACGGGTCATTCTGTACCGGGGGTTCGAATCCCCCCTCCTCCGCCAAGAAGAGGCTGACCAAAAAGTCGATATGACTTAGGTCAGTCTCTTTTTATATGTGGATGTAGAGTCGGAGGAAGGGAGATATAATAGACATTTCTGGTTGGTAATTCCTTTATAATTTGCTGATTCATTGACTTTTATGCAAATTAGAAGAAAACGGTTTCTTCTAATGAGTGATA
>CACXNH010000044.1 GCA_902768955.1 uncultured Bacteroidia bacterium
TCCTCGAGGGCGGCGGCGACAGCTGCATCCGTCACCGCGACCACATCGACGGTGTCCACATAGTTCTTCTCGACCTCCGTGAGGATGAGATTGAGTTTCCGCCAGTTCCCGTAAGCGGCCTTCTTCCCCTGGGAGGATTCCCGGACCTGCCCGGCAAACACCGCGATGAGGATGCCGAAAACGATCCCGACCAGGATCTCGGCCAGGCGGACCAGGGAGTCTTTGCGCTTTCCGTCCATGGGCTAACCGATTTTTTCGACGATGATCCCCGCCTTCCGGAGCAGGTCGATGCCGTCCGTCAGGCGGTATTCGTCGCGGTAGACAACCCGCTTGATGCCGGACTGGATAATCAGCTTGGAGCATTCCAGGCAGGGGGACGCCGTCACATAGAGGGTGGCTCCCTCCGAGCTGTTGCCGTCGCAGATATTCTCGAAACCGGACGGCGTACCGTTGTAGCCGTCGGAAATGATCATCCGGTCCTTGACGATGAGGGCGCCGACCTGGCGGCGCTTGCAGTAGGAGTTGTGCGCCCAGATTTCCGCCATCTCCAGGTATCTGGCATCGAATTTTTCCATGGTCTTAACGCTGATAAAGGTAACGCTTGATGCTCTTCTTGGGCGTGCGCTCGAAATCCTCGGGGATGAACTCGATCTTCTTGATCTGCGCGTAGTTCGGAAGCTGCTGGTTGATCGAGGGGAGGTAGGTCAGCATGCGCTTTTCCAGTTCGGCGCGGCGGAATCCGTCGAGCTCGCCCTGGTGGTAGTCCGGATAGATGATGGCAGTCAGGCCGCCGGCTTCCTCGACGACGAGGGATTCGACGACATAGGTGTAGTTGTTGATGACCGCCTCCAGTTCCTCAGGGTAGATGTTCTGGCCGGACGGACCGAGGATCATGCATTTGGAGCGGCCCCGCAGGAAGAGGTAGCCGTCCTCGTCGATGATGCCCATGTCCCCCGTCTTGAACCAGCCGTCCTCCGTGAAGGATTCCCGCGTGGCCTGCTCGTTCTTGAAATAGCCGAGGCACACGTTCGGGCCCGCGACCTGGACCTCGCCGGGGATGTTCCGGGGATCCGGGGAATCGATGCGGATCTGCATGTTCATCGCGGCGCGGCCGGCCGAGCCGACCTTGACCTTGTCCCAGTGGGCATAGCCGATGATCGGCGCGCACTCGGTCATCCCGTATCCGACCGTGTAATGGAAGCCGATCTTGTGGAGGAAACGCTCCACTTCGGGGTTGAAGGCGGCGCCGCCCAGGATGACCTCCTCGAACCGGCCACCGAAAGCATGGGTCAGTTCCGTGCAGAAACGCTTGGCTATCACGTTGTCCAGGATCGGCAGGGCCATGATGAACTTGTTCCGGTCCACGATGGGCTTGAGCTTCGACTTATATACCTTCTCGATGATCAGCGGGACTGCGATGATGATGTCCGGATGGATTTCTGCGAAGGCCTGCATGATGATCTTCGGGCTCGGGACCCGGGACAGGAAATGGACATGCATGCCGATGGTCATCTCGTAGAGGAACTCGAACATCATCCCGTACATGTGGGCCGTCGGCAGCATCGAGACGCAGTTCATGCCGGCCTTGAGCTGGGGCTCCGCATCCTTGTGGGCGAACTCGATGTTGGAATAGAGCGCCCGGTACGGGATCATGACGCCTTTCGAATAGCCGGAAGTGCCTGACGTATAATTGATCAGGGCGAGTTCCTCCGGACTGTCCACGTAATAGTCCAGGTCCTCCGGCTCGAAGTTGTTGGGGTATTTCCGGCCGAAAGACTCGTTCAGGTGCTCCCGGATGTTCGCGAGCTCCGGGCTCCGGGCATAGAGGAACTTGAAGGTGTTGATCTGCACGATGACCGACAGGCCGGGCATCTCGTCGGGCGACAGCCCTTCCCAGATCACCTCGTCCACGAAGAGGACGCGCGCCTCGGAGTGGTTCACCAGATAGTGTATGTTGCCGGGCTTGAATTCATGGAGGATGGGAACGGCCACTGCGCCATAAGTGATGGCTGCCAGGAAGCTGACTCCCCAGTTGGCCTGGTTGCGGGAGCATATTGCAACTTTGTCACCCTTTTTGAGGCCGCACTGTTCAAAAGCAATATGAAGCTTGGCTATCCTCAGGGCCACCTCACGGTATGCGAGGGTCATGCCCTGGTAGTTGGTAAGGGCCGGGCGGTCCCAATTGTGGATGAAGCTCTCCTGTAATGTCTTGTTTACTGATTTGAATTCCATAATATGGATGGTGTAGGTTTTAGTTGAGTTTAAAGTCACGTTCACGGCCGTCATAGCATTCTGCGCTCACGCCCTTGGAGGTTACGGTGAGTTTGGAATCCGGCTTGATCATCTTGCCGCCCTCGCCGCTTACTAAAGGGTCTCCTCCGGTAAAGGGATAGATCAGGGTGCGGACTGATGTGCGGACGGCCCAGTATCTCCTGTCTTTCACCTCAATGAGTTCAGGGAGGTTCTTTATGGTTTCAGGGGCGGCTATCCCCTTCCAGCCGTCGGGTTTTTTGCCGTGTAGGTTATAGCGCTCAAGGGTATTGTCCCTGTGAAGCACCATTACAGTATATCCGCCGGCGCCCGTGAAATCATAAACGTCAGGGCCAAGGAGTATGTTCTTCCCGGTTTCTACGGGGAATCCGTTTACCCAGTGGCCAAGGCGGTCCAGAAGGTAAAGCTTGCTTCCGGAAGCAAACAGGAACTGGATTTTCCCGTTTGCAAAGTAATCCACGTTCTGGACCCTGCCGCAGAGGCTTCCCTTGAAGGGGATGCCCCATACGCCCTTGCCGTTTTCGTCGTTGAGACAGATGGCGCCGTGGCTGTTCTGGTACAGTTGGTTTGTTTTTCCGGTGGTATAATTCTTTACGGGGAAATAGCCGGTGGGTACTACCACCGTGGTATCCCTCTCAAGAACCTGGACCTTTGTGCCTTTCAGGGCGCGCTTGTCAAGGCGTATGGTCATAGAGGGAAGTTCTCCGGAAAGATTGGCCGATATCAATGCCGGGGCATAGCCCGCGCCCTTTGCGAAGGCCTCCACGGGAGCGGCCAGCCTGGCGCCAAGGATTTCCTGGACAACCTGCGGTTCATCTGAGATGGAGGCGTATGCCACAAAACCCTTGGAAGCAGGGACAGAGGCATCCCCCATCCTGTCCTTGAGGGTGTATCCAAGGAATTCCTTTTCACGGAAGGCCTCAACGGACGGGGCGTCACCAAAGACAGCCCACTTTGTTCCTACGGATGCGCAGGTGGAATCCACTATTGAGAATTCTTCTCCAAAGACAGAGGCAAGGCAGCCCCTGTAGGCGTTTGACTGCCCGTTTCCGTACTTGAGGTCCCTGCCGGAGCGGATTAGGAGAACCTCATGTCTTACTCCGTCATCGGCCCTGAAGGAAGCCTTTACAAGTTCCCTGGGCTGGAGGCTCTTTACCCATTCCTCTACTGTGATATCCCTAGTGGGACGGGCCTTGAGGGCCTTATTGAAGGCATTGAGACGTCCGTTGCCGTCCTCGAAGGTGCGGCGTGACGCTATCAGGGCATCTACGTCTTCTATGGGAAGGCTGATGGCAGTGCCGGTAAAATAAGGGAGGACCTCAGGAAATAGGGCATCCTGGGAGCCCTTGCCGCTGAATGCCGAAAACCAGCTTCCCGGGGCATCTGAGGCAGCACTTAAGCCCTTAATGGTGATATTGTCCTTTTCCGGGACCTGGATGGCCCAGGCGCTCCAGGGTGCAAGGTTTTTCAGAAAACCCGCATGCTTCCGGACTTTGGAAGAGCCGTAAACATCTGTGATCTTGGGTGCGTGGGAATGGTTTACAAGCACAACCGCCGGGGCCGACACTTTAGGGAGCAGGCCCTGAAGGCTCCTGGAGCCCATGATGGAAGTTCCCTCCTCCAGGTTACGGGCCGATGCCTTCACGAATGTCTCAGACCTTGACGCGATGAGGAAACCGTCCTTTTCCTGAAGTTTAAGGCCGGTGTTCAGGGCCGTGACCTTTGTGATGGAATCCGGCAGCGGGACCTCTGCTGCCACAAGGGGCACCAGCGAGCCGCTGTTATGAAGGGAAACTGCCATCTTGTTACGGCCAAGGCTCCTGATGAAGTCCATGAGGGCGGGGTTTTCCGGGGAAATGGCTGCGGCAAGAAGGCCGGTAGAATCTGCAAGAACTTTTGCTGCCTTTGAGGAGCCGTCAAAGACAAACACCGCCACAGCATCAGATGGAATAGCGCTGAGGACGCTCCAATTCCCAAGAGACACCTGTGAAGGGGATTCACCCTTTCCAGGGGCGTAAAGCTTTGACAAAGCGAACGCAATGCCTGCAAGAAGAATGGCCACAGCCGTTACGGCCACTATGGTAAACCTTTTTCCCATATCTTGCAAAGTTAGCATAAATTTGATAATCCTGCAACTATTCCACTTGTGGACTGCCTGTCCTGAAAAACGGCCGAAAATCTGGATGGAAGCCAGCAAACGCCCGGTCCATCCTGAAAAACGGCCCAAATCCCGGACGGGGCGGGGTGGGCGGAAGCAAAATTTTGCTATTTTTGCATTGCTATGACACTGATAACCACTATCTTTATCTCACTTCTGCCGTTCGTGAACCCGTTTGTGGGGACAGATGCGCACGGCCACACGTTTCCCGGGGCGGTGTACCCCTTTGGAATGATCCAGCTGAGCCCGGACACAAGGCCAAATGCCGGTGACTGGGACGGCTGCAGCGGCTACCACTACTCCGACTCCGTTATCTACGGCTTCTCCCACACCCACCTCAGCGGCACGGGCTGTGACGACTGGTGCGACATCCTCATCACCCCAGGTGGGAAGCCTTCGCACTTTTCCCACAGCCGTGAAAAGGCCTCTCCAGGGTACTATGAGGTGTATCTGGAGGATACAAAAGTGCAGGCAAAACTAGCCGCCGGAAAGCGCAGCGCCATCCACGAATACTCCTTCTCCGGCCCGGCAAGCATCACGGTGGACTTAAGGCACCGGGACCATCTTGAAGATTACAGCCTGAGCGTGAACGGCAACACCTGCTACGGCTATCGCATCTCCAGCAGCTGGGCCCGCGGACAGAGGGTGTATTTCTATATGGAGTTCTCCGAGAAGGCCCTTGAGCCGGGGATTATCGGCCCTAAGGCAACCATCCTTTTCCCCGGAAAGAAACTTTCCGTACGGGTGGGCATTTCCTCCGTTTCATGGCAGAATGCCAGAGCCAATCTCAGGGCCGATTACCCTAAGTCCCTTGCCGCACTGAAAAAGGCCACCGGAAAGGCCTGGGAGGCGTATCTTAAGAAAGTGCCCTGCCCTTATAAGGATAAGGAGCACAGGACCCGCTTCTACACGGCCCTTTACCACACCGGCATTCACCCTACGCTGTATTCAGACGTAAACGGCGAGTATCGCGGAATGGACGGCCTTGTCCATAGGGCCGATGGATGGGACCGCTACACCGTTTTCTCCCTCTGGGATACCTTCAGGGGCCTTCACCCGCTTCTGTCCGATATTGAACCTGAGCGCACGGTGGATTTCATAAGGTCGATGCTCTCCATCTACGACGAAGCCGGTAAACTACCCGTCTGGGAACTCTCCGGCTACGAGACCAACTGTATGATAGGCTACAACGCCGCCCCCGTGGTGGCCGATGCCATCCTCCGCGGCCTCCCCGGCTTTGACTATGAGAAGGCCTTCCAGGCCATGCTTGCAAGCGCCCGAAACGGGGAATTCGGCCTTGACAGTTTCCGCCGCAACGGCCTTGTCCTGGCCGATGACGAGCACGAATCCGTGTCCAAGACCCTTGAGTACGCCTTTGACGACTGGTGCGTTGCGCAGGTGGCCCTACGACTTGGTCATTTGGCTGAGTATGAGGAGTTTATGAAAAGCTCCCGGCATTGGAAAAACGTCCTGGATCCTGAAACGGGATTTATGAGGGCCCGTTTAAATGGCCGATGGTTCTCTCCCTTCGACCCCCGCGAGGTGAACAACAACTACACTGAGGCCAACTCCTGGCAGTACAGTTTCTTTGTGCCCCACGACATCCCGGGACTCATAGAGGCCCTTGGCGGCCCGGAAGCCTTTGAGGCACGCCTGGACGCCCTTTTCACCGCCCCGCAGAAGACCACCGGACGCACCCAGGCCGATATAACGGGGCTTATCGGCCAATATGCCCACGGCAACGAGCCCAGCCACCACGTGGCGTATCTGTACGATGCTGTCGGCTGTCCGGAAAAGCGGCAGGCCCGCGTGAATGAAATCCTTGAAAACCTGTACTCAAGCGCCCCTGACGGCCTTTGCGGCAACGACGACTGCGGCCAGATGAGCGCCTGGTATGTGCTTTCCTCAATCGGGAAGTATCCCGTTTGCCCGGTGATTGCCGGTCAAGCCGGCAATGACGGAGACCGTCATGCCCGACCTGATCGGGCATCTCTTGCCATTGTGACAAATCCGGCATTCGTGATGCAAAACGACATCTTTACGGACTCCCTGGAAGTGGCAATAAGGGGCGAAGGAACCATCTTCTACCGCATTTCTGGCGGCGCAGAGACCCTTTACACCGGTCCCTTCACGGTGTCGGAACCCTGCGCCCTGGAGGCCTGGTCAATAAGGAACGGCCGCCGGAGTTTTGTCACAAGAAGCCGCGTAAGGCAGGTTCAGAAGGACCGCGCAATCACAATACTTTCCCGCTACAGCCGCCAGTACAATGCAGGCGGCGACACAGGCCTCATTGACGGTACCCGCGGCAGCCTCAACTGGCGCACCGGTGGCTGGCAGGGGTATCAGGATACTGACTTCACGGCCGTGCTTGACCTTCTTGAGGAAAGGCCTCTTAGCATAGTGGGAGCCGGTTTTTGCCAGGATGCAAGGTCCTGGATATGGATGCCGCGGTACGTGGAATTCAGCGTATCTTCCGATGGTATCAACTTCACCCCGGCGGGACGCCTGGACAATACGGTTGACGAGAAGGATATGACCATTCAGGTCTGGGATGCTCAGCTTCCCGTAAACGGCACGGCAAGATACGTCAGAATCTTCGCCAAAAACATCGGCACAATACCTTCCTGGCATCCCGGTGCAGGCGCGCCTGGCTTCATCTTTACCGACGAGGTCTGGGCCCGGTAATCAGAACTTGTAATTAAGAGACTTGAGGGAGGCGCTGGAACCGCCGTAAAGGAGGCTGTATTCCCCGCGGAGGGTCACGGAAGATGTTGATATTGGGCGTCCAGAACGTAAGTCCCTGATACCAGCCGCTTTCTGCGGCCATTTTGTGCTTTATGCGGGCTTCCATCCAGATTTTCGGCCGTTTTTCAGGACGGGACCTTGTTTTTCGCCCTTCCATCCAGATTTTGGGCCATTTTTCAGGACGGACCGGGGGGGGGAGGGGGAGTTGTATTACGCTAACGAAAGCGTTGTTTCACGTGGATGAGGGCGTTGTTTCACGCGAAACCCGTGAAAAAGTTTTTACGTTTTGAGGGGTGAGTTACGCCAAGAATGCATAAATTGCAGGCCGATGACACTGGCGTCATCGATTTATGATTATGGCGTATTCAAGATGCGAACAGATTTTCTTGGAAGGCGGACCGTTTTATCACCTGTACACCAGGCACATTGAGGACGACCTGCTGTTCCGGACGGAAGATGAATTGAACCAGGCTCTGAACATTATTGCCGTGGCCGTGTTCTTTGCAGGTTGCAAAGTGCTGGCCTTTGCCATTATGAACAATCACATGCACTTCATCCTTGAAGGACCGGAATCTCAGTGCCGGGCTTTTTACTCATTCATTCAAAAGAAACTGGCGTTTGTAATAGGTAGGAGCGGCCGGGGGCACATTGCGCAGAAGTGTACTCCATCCTTTGTCTCCATCAATAGCCTGAAGCAACTCCGGGATGAGATTGTATACGTAATCCGCAATTCGTTTGTAGACAGGGTTAATGTGAATATGCACGCATACAAGTGGTGCAGCGGCTATCTTTACTTCAATCCTTTTCTTGAGGAGATGTTTGTGAAGGGAGTATCGGCCTCAAAGATGACCATAGAAAAGCGCCGTGAATTCAAGCGTGAGCGGAATCCGGATATCGATCCCCGGATAATGGTGCTGAACGGCGTGGCGTTGCCTTCTTGTTTTGTTGATTACAGCCGTACGGAATCATTCTTTGAAAACGCAAGACAGTTCTTCCAGTGGCTTTACAAGAATGTTGAGTCACAAATAGAAGTTGCAAGGCGGATTGGAGAAACCATCGTTCTTGACGACATTGAGGTATGGAGCATCGCTCGCCGCCTGAGTAAAGAACTTGGCGGGACGGATACCCCCAGGGAGTTACCCAACGAGACCAAGGGCCGGTTAATCAAAACACTTAAATTTGATTATTCGGCCTCTAATACCCAAATTGCCCGTTGTGTTGGAATGCCTGTGGCTGCAATCAATAACCTATTTCCCCTGACAGCCAGAAAGTAATAGTGTCCATCCATAAAAACGGCCGGGAATGACAGAGGAACCCGGGAATGACGGGGGCGAGGGAGGCTACAGCTGATTGTCACGGAGGGAGAAGGTGTCTCCCTGACGGAGGTCTCCGGTTTGCATGCCCTTTTTGAGCCAGCGCATGCGCTGGGCGGCGGTGCCGTGAGTGAAGGATTCCTCTACGGCATAGCCCTGGGCCTTTTTCTGGAGGTAGTCGTCACCAATCACAGAGGCGCAGCGGATGGCCTCCTCAAGGTCTCCGTCCTCTATGGAGGTGAACATGGAGTTCTCATAGTGGGCCCAGACACCGGCGTAGAAATCGGCCTGAAGCTCTATGCGTACGCTCATGCGGTTGGAGTCCGTCTTACTCATACGGGCCATTTGCTGATGGGCCTGTCCAAGTGTTCCCACAAGGTTCTGGACGTGATGTCCCACCTCATGGGCAATGACGTATGCATATGCGAAATCACCGTCTGCGCCAAGCTGGGACCTCATGCTTGAGAAGAAGCTGAGGTCTATGTACAGTTTCTGGTCTGCGCTGCAGTAGAACGGACCCATTGCCGCCTGCCCCTGGCCGCAGCTGGTGCTGGTGGAGCCGGTGTAAAGGACAAGGACCGGGTTCTGATACTCCCCTAGCCCGTTTTTGCGGAAGTATGATGTCCAGACGTCCTCCGTGGAGGCAAGGATCTGGCGGGAGAACTTGGCAAGGGCCTCGTTCTCTTCTGTGGGCTGGTAGGATTCCTCTGTCATAGTTGCCACGCCGCCGGCGCCCTGGACGGCCCTGAAGACATCCCCAAGGTCCCCGCCCATAAGCAGGGTAAGTATGGCTACAACTGCAATTCCGCCGATTCCCATACCGGCTTTTGCGCCACCGCTGATACCGCGGCGGTCTTCTACGTTTTGGCTTTCACGCCTGCCGTCCATTCTCATAGCTAAGAGTATTTTTGCAAATTTACAAAATTTTTGCCGAAGACAATATTATATACACTTTTGCACCGATAGATACTCTGATAATTGATGATTTCCCAACTGTGAATAGAGCCTCCGGAAGGGATAACATCCGCAATTTATTCTTATCTTTGATTCTCCAGTTTTTTGGCTTGGGGCAGATACGGGAGGGCGTGTTTTAACTAACTATTTGATTGCTAACTGTTTATGTGTTTTACTCCCGGCAATTTGGCCAGGAGTAAAACACATAAACACCTGATTTCAAGACACTTAACAAAAACGATGTTTGGTGGATGCAAGCGCTTAGCACATTCTATTAACGCCTGAAGGATGATGGTTTTCGGGAAGAGGGATATGCCGAAGCGAATAGAGGCATACCCTCTTCAGGAAAACTATACGCTCAAAAGCCGGTGGCAGCTAAGTGGTTAACGCTCAGTCGCTTACACGATTCTTTGGTATTACCTGTTTTCCCAAAGAATCCAGTAACTAATTGATGGCCAGCGAACTAACTGCCACCGCCACGGCATTACGCATAGGGAGTTGGACCAGAACAACTATCACTGCCACGGCATTACGCATGGGGAGATGAACTGGAACAGCTGCTACCGCCACGGTCCTACACTGAAGTGCTGGTTGGCGGGGAATACGCGGGATAAGGTCTATAGGAAGTATGAAGAATTAAAACAATCTTTTACAACCGACTTTTGACATTGACCCAATCATTTACCAAGCGTTATCTTCCACGAAACCAAGCACTTACAAGGATAGAAAAAAGTGAAATCTCCAGAAAATTCTGAAAATTCCACTTGCGTAGCCCCAAGTGATATAATATCGAACCTTTTTCTAGAGGACCTGGAACGCATATGGGAACTCAGAAAGTGGATTCCAGACCCTTGCAATCCATATTTACACTATTTGAAACCTGATGAGCAAGAGGAAGATTTGCCTTAAGATTAATGCGATTATTTCGCTTGGGGCACAACTTGGTTTTGTGGTTTAGATAATAATTGCTACCTTTGCAGCGAGATAATAAAACGTGGTACGGATGAGGTAATTCGCTTAGTGCAAAGTCCCCGCCTCGAGCCTCACCGAAAGGTAAACATCCGCCACGTAGTCTTGGGGCAAAACTTAAAGGATGGCTTTAGGGCCATCCTTGTTTTTATGCTTCCAGCGCGGTAATACAGTATTGAACCTTTTCGTGGGTCTTTCGCTTTACACCAACAGTCATCTTAACTGTTCCTATGCCAGGACAAAGGTAATGCATTATCAGCATCTTGTCAAACTCCTTTTGGTTCTGGTTCTTTTTTGCAGGGACAGTCGTTACTTTTTTTGCTCCGGTTAAGATTGCGTCTAATTGAAGAACGGCAAGAGTGGAAAGATATGTTCTTGATGCGTGAGTACACGTTTCTGTTATTGACACGAAACGGATGTTGATATACTCTTTGAGAGAAAGATTGAATCGTCGTTGAAGAGGATTCTTCATCTTCCATTCGCGATAGAAATTGGAGATGATATTTCTTCTTTTAACGACATCCTCTGGGGTGTCGCCAGTTGGTATACCATCCTCCGTAATCTTTTCTTCCTCTTCATACGGTTCTAAAGGAATCTCACTCAAATCCGGTTCTTCAATGTAGCCCACAAGGATCTCGAAAGGCACGCCCATTACGCCTGCCGCCTTGTAAATGGTTTCCAGGTTCTTGGATTTGAACAGCGCCTTCACATTCTGTTTCCGTATCCCCATCCTCCGGGCGAACTCGGCCTTGGTCATCCCTATCCTCTCCAACAGCGCCTCTCCCTTTGCTTCAAAGTATATCTGATTCATAGTACAGAACTTTTTGCAAAGGTAATAAATAAATATTATACCAAAAATACAAAAAAGCGCCGGCGAAATGCCAGCGCTTTTGTAGACTCCGCATGTAATGTATCTAACCTTATAGATGGTCTGCTACAACTGCTTGATATCGATACACCAATATGTAGTCCTTAAAAGTACAATATATTA
>CACXNH010000045.1 GCA_902768955.1 uncultured Bacteroidia bacterium
TCCGTAGCCCTCGTAGAAGTGGATGCGCCCCTGCATGGCTATGACCGTTTTTCCGGAAAGTGTACCCACTATGAAACTGCCCTTATGGCCTATAGCCGTGGAAACCGGGAACCCGGGAATGGTGCCGTAGGGTATCTCGAGGGGGTTTTCTATTTGATTGGCCAGCTTCCCCAGGCCACTGCCGAGAATGATGCCGGACCTTGGCTTGAGCCCGGCAAGTTTTTCCCGCATAAAGTCAGTTGCGGCGTATATGGTTTCTAAATATGTCATGGTTTCAGAGTTTTTCAATCATTTTGCCAATCAGAAGAGTCATCTTGGCGGCGGCGGCATTGGCGGCGTCAACAACGTCCTGGCCGTCGTTGACATAATCGTCGGCGTAATCATCGTGGGCCTCGTTGGTAATGACGGAGATTCCAAAGACCGGAACCCCGGCATGGCGGGCCACGATTACCTCGGGGATGGTGCTCATACCCACGGCATCACCTCCTATGAGACGGAAATACTTGTACTCCGCCGGGGTCTCATAGGACGGCCCGGTGCCGCCGACGTACACGCCTTTCTGAAGCCTGATGCCCAAATCTTCGGCCAGGCCTTCCGCCAACCTGATGAGTGAAGGGTCGTAGGGACGCGTCATGTCGGGGAAACGCGGGCCTATTTCATCGAAATTGGGGCCGATAAGCGGGTTGGGCAGCAGGTTGATATGATCCTTGATTATCATAAGGTCTCCCACATGGAAACCAAGGTTGGTGCCTCCGGCTGCATTGGAAACGAAAAGGTATTTGATGCCCATCATGAGCATGACGCGGATGGGAAGCACCACCATGTCCATGCCGTACCCTTCATAGAAGTGGATGCGGCCCTGCATGGCAAGGACATTCTTTCCGGAGAGCGCACCGGCTATGAAATTGCCCTTGTGACCCACTGCAGTGGATACCGGGAAGCCGGGGAGGTCCTTGTAGGGGACCGTGACAGGGTTTTCTATGGAATTGGCAAGGGATCCCAGGCCGCTGCCCAGGACTATGCCTATTTCCGGAGTGAAGCCTCCAAGCCGGTCTTCCAGCACGGAGACAATATCCTTTATCTTTTGAATTTTAGGATTCATAGTTATGTAGTTAGATTATTTGCTTCAGAACTTTCCGGGACTCGCGGATGATTTCCTCCTCATCCCGAACCTGGCGTCCTCTCATGATCCATTTTCCACTTGCCATGACATCAGTTATCACATCACTGTGAGCGGCGTAAACAAGATTTGCGAGGGTGGGGGCGGGGGAAATGAACGCAGAGTTGCCAAGGTCTATGAGGGAAAGGTCTGCCAGCATTCCCTCCTTGATTTCTCCGGTGTTGAGACCCAGGGCCCTTGCTCCGTTTACAGTGGCGCTTGCAAGAAGTTCGTCAAGAGGGAGCGCGGCGGGGTCCCTTCTCCAGGCCTTCTGGACCATGGCGCTGTTTTTCATGTGCTCAAGCATATCCACGGTGTTGGAAGACGCCGCTCCGTCCGTGCCAAGGCACACGTTGGCGCCCGCTTCCTGCAGTTCCTTGAAGCGGAACTGGTAGCCGGATGCCAGTTTCAGGTTGGAATTGATGTTGTGTACGCAGTTCACCTTGTTCTTTCCAAGAATCTCTACGTCCCTGTCCGACAGGAACAGACAGTGGGCCGCTATGACATCCGGGCCGAAGATTCCAAGGGTGTCGAAGTACTCCGTAGGGGAGAGTCCCTTGTGGGCCCTGATGCAGTCATGGTTTTCCTGGGCGGTCTCAGAAAGGTGCAAATGGATTTTGAGACCGCGGTCACGTGCAAAATCTGCCGCCCAGAGGATATTTTCTTCCGTTACGGTATAGACTGAATGGATGGAGATGGTGAAAATGGACTTTGTGCCCCAGTCCAGGGACTTCTCATAGAGTTTCTGGCAGGCTATGCGCTGCATGGCCGCCATCTTTGGGTCCTGGGAATCCAGGAAGATGAAGGAAACGGCAGGCCGGAGCCCCATCTCCACGGCGGCTTTGCGGGCGTGGGAGGGGAACCAGTACTGGTCATTGAAGGTGGTGGTGCCGCTTTTTACCATCTCAAGGCATGCAGCCTTTGTGCCCCAGTAGATGAATTCTCCGTCCATCTTGGCTTCCAGGGCCCAGACTTTGTCCAGCCACTGATACAGCGTGAGGTCTTCATATATGCCGCGCAGCATTATCATGGCGGCGTGTGAGTGCGAATTTATGAATCCCGGAATCACAGCCTTTCCGCTGCAGTCTATGACTTCTTCCTGAGGGTTAACTTCAATGGGCTCGCGGCTCACCTTGGAGATGCGGTTTCCCTGGATGAGGATGTGGGCCTGGGAGTCTTCCCAGAGTACGTTTTTTAGCAGCATGGCAGTGATGTGGGTTCAAAAAACCCGGCGCAATATGTGCCGGGTCAAGGGTTAAAACTCAGTCTCCTCACCGCCGTCCTGCTCCTCCCGGGAGGGGTACTGGCGGATGGGCTGGTCATGGAGGAGATTATGCATGATGTACTGCACGGCCTCCTGAAGGCCCTCGGAGAATTTTTCGAAGTCCTCTTTATAAAGGAAAATCTTATGCTTGTCATAAACGAAAGAGCCGTCACGCTCAGTGCGGCGCTTGCTCTCCGTTATGGTAAGATAGTAGTCGTTGTTGCCTTTGGTGCTTTTGACATCAAAGAAGTAAGTGCGCTTACCGGCCCTCACAGGCTTTGAGTAAACGTCTTCCGAGCCCCGCTCACGGTCACGTGACCTTTCAAAATCTTCACTGTACATCTGGTGTGTCTGTTTAAAAAAATTGTGAACACAAATATAACTATTATTATTTAAAAAAACGCTATCTTTGTGGAAATTATTTGACATATGCTTAACAGACGAATCTTACGTATCAAGGCTTTCAAGGTGCTGTATTCTTATGCAGAGAATCCAGACCTTACTCTGAAGGAAGCGCTGGGGAGCCTTGAAACATCTGAGGAAGCCACCAGGGACCTGTATCTCTACATGCTGTCCGTCATTCCCGCCCTCACGCAGGTGGCCCGGCAGCGCATTGAGGCCGCCAGGGGAAAGTTCAATCCCACAGAGGAGGACCTTAACCCCAATCTTAAGTTCGTCCGTAACGGTGTGTCGGCCCTTCTGGAGGGTGATCCTGATTTTCAAAGGCTCATTGAAAGGAAAAAGTTTTCCTGGTCCCAGCAGGACGCCTTCCTGTCAGATCTTTACACCCGTGTCAAATCCCGTCAGTACTTCTTGGATTATATGGCGTCGGAGACTTCTTCCATGAAGGAGGACGCGGTACTTTGGAAATGCGTCTTCGAGGAAGAATTCGAGGACGACCTTTCCCTTGCCGCCATCCTGGAGGATATGTCCATCCACTGGGCCGATGATCTGGCCTACGCACTTGGCACATGCATCCGCACCTTGGATGAAATAGGCCGTCTTGGCCGCTGGTCTTTCCCTCCGCTTTACCAGAGTGACATCCTCATAGCCCACGGCAGGGAGGCAAGCAGTGACTCAGAGTTCGTGAAAAAGCTTCTCACAACCGCCTATGGCCGGTTCTCGGAATACAACAGCCTCATTGCCGGCTCCGTCTCAAAATGGGACCGGGACCGTCTCTACACCACGGACATAGTGCTTATTGCTATGGGCCTTGCAGAAGCCGAAGCCTTCCCCGACATCCCCGTCAAGGTTACTATAAATGAATACGTGGAAATCTCCAAGTACTACTCCACCCCCAAGAGCCGCGGCTTTGTGAACGGCATCCTTGACCGCCTCATCAAGCAGCGCGAAGAAGAAGGAATCATAGTTAAAAACAATATCTAATTAATAATGAACACACTTTTCATTGCACTTCAGGCAGCTCAGGGCCAGCAGGGCAGCGCCCTCCCTACAATCATCATGTTTGCAGCCATCATCCTTGTGATGTGGCTCTTTATGATCCGTCCCCAGCGCAAGCAGCAGAAGGAACTCCAGGAATTCCGTAACAGCCTCAAGAAGGGTGACAAGGTTGTCACTGTTGGCGGCATCTACGGAGAGATTGTGGAGGTGAACGACAAAACCGCCCTCCTCAAGGTAGACGGTGATGTGAAGCTCCGCGTAGACAAGCAGGGCCTCCAGAAGGATTACTCAGAGGTTCAGAAGTAATTCCATGTCCCTCAGGGAAAGCATAGGCAGGCATAAGAAAGCCCTGGGAAGGGAGTGGGTCATCCTGGCCGCCTCCTCTCTCATAGCCGGCCTTATCTGGCTCCTGTCACAGCTTTCCAATGTCTATACTGGCACAATCAGTGTCCCTGTGGTGGCCCAGTGCAATATTGACGGTCACCGGGGGACATCGTCCAATACGGTTGTTGTCAGCGCCCGCTGCCGCACCGACGGCTTCCGCCTTGTGAGGGAGCACAGCCGCAAGGAGAAGAATGTTGTAATTGTGGCATTTGACCGCGGAGACCTCCGCCGTACCGCCCCTGAAACCTTCAGCGTTATCGGCGGTGCCAAGAACAACTACATAAGCCAGTTCTTCGGTGAGGGCACGGCCGTAGAGGCCTTCATTACGGACACGCTCAGTTTCATTTTTCCTACGGAAATGCACAAGAAAGTGCCTGTGGAAGTGCCCCATTCCCTTCACTGCCGCTCCCAGTACATGCTTGAGAGCCCCTTCCGCGTTGTTCCGGATTCTGTCACGATATATGCCCAGAATGACGTTCTGGAGGGCATTGAGAAGGTTACATCGGCCCGTCTTGTCATGACGGATCTCCATGATTCCCGGCACGGCATCCTTAAGCTGGAAGAGATTCCGGGTGTGAGGATGTCCAGGACCGAGGTAAGTTATGAGGTGCCCGTGTCAAGGTATGTGGAACTCAGAACCACCGTCCCGGTTGAGGTATGGAACGTGCCTGCGGGCCATCAGCTTCAGGTTTTCCCTCCTACGGCATCAGTTGTCATGCGCTGCGTCTTTCCGCTCAGGAAGGATCCGGTGTCTTCTTTCAAGCTGTATATAGACTACCGTGACTTCAGCGCGTCTCTTTCCGGCCGATGCGCTCCCCGTACGCTCCGCCTCCCTTCCGGAGTGCTGGAGTACCAGGTGGATCCGGAAGTCTTTGACTGCGTGGAGCTCAAGTAATGCTCACGATAATTGTCACAGGTGGAATCGGCAGCGGAAAAACCGCCGTCTGCGCCCTTCTTGCACGCAGGGGCATTCCTGTTTATGACTCGGACTCCCGCACAAAGGCGCTCTATGACAGCGTCCCGGGGCTAAAAGAAAAGATAGAGGCCGAATTGGGAATTTCGTTTTCCGGCCTTGCAAAACTCATATTCTCCAATTCTGAAGCAAGGGAAAAACTTGAGGCCATAGTTTATCCTCTTGTCAAGGCCGATTTCGAGGCCTGGCGGGATGCTCAGAAAGACGCCCCCCTCGTGGTGCTGGAATCGGCCATAATCCTCTCCAAACCCATTTTTGACGGTATTGCAGACGGTGTTGTTGCAGTCACGGCACCGGATGATGTCCGCATGGAACGCCTTATTTCAAGGGGGCTCACGGAGGAAGACGCCCGCCACCGCATGGCCTCCCAGTCCATAGACCTTTCAAGGGCCGGGGCAGTCATCCATAACGATGGTACGCTCCAGAGCCTTTCCCGGAAGGTAAGCCGTGTCTTTTTCGGCAAAAATAGTTATATTTGTAAGTTTGAAAGCAAATAAGTCAAAATATGAAAACAGATCTTGCAAAAATCCTTTCCGTCCGTGGTCAGCACGGCCTTTTTAACTATATCGCGCAGTCCCGCCAGGGTGCTATTGTAGAGGCTCTTGACACAAAGAAGCGTCTCAATGTAAGTGCATCGGCCGGAATCACCTCCCTTGCCGATATCTCCATCTACACCACGGAGGAAGAGATTAAGCTCCAGGATGTTCTCCTTAAGATGAAGGAGGTACTTAAGGACGCAGAGGCACCGGCCCCCAAGGCTCCGGAAGCAGAGTTCAAGGCCCTTTTTGAGAAGGCCCTTCCGGACTATGACCGTGACCGCTTCTACGTTTCCCACATGAAAAAGGTGGCGGAATGGTACAACACCCTCTCACAATACGCTTCCCTGGATTTCCTCACAGACGAGGAACGTGAAGCGGAGGCTGCCGCCAAGGAGGAAGCTTGATGCAGACCCTTCGGGTCATAACGCTTGGCTGTTCCAAGAACACCGTAGATACAGAGCACCTTCTGTATCAGGTGCGTCTCTCCTATGAGATTGTGCCTGAGGATGACCCCCGTCCGGTGGACGTAGAGGCTATCAATACCTGCGGCTTCATAGGAGACGCCAAGGAGCAGTCCATCCAGGTCATACTGGAAGCTGCTCAGAAGAAAATAGACGGTCTCATAGGCCGTCTGCTTGTCTTTGGCTGCCTGTCCCAGCGGTATCCCACGGAACTCCCGGATCTTATCCCGGAAGTTGACGGATGGTTTGGCGCCCGTGAACTGGATTCCTTTGTGAAGGCGCTTGGCTGCGTGCCATCGGCCTCAGAATACCATAAACGCATAATTACTTCTCCCGGCAGGCCCTACGCCTTCTTCAAGATTTCCGAGGGCTGCAACAGGCGCTGCTCTTACTGCGCCATACCTTTTATCCGCGGCCCTCACAGGTCCGTGCCCATGGAGACTCTGGTGGCCGAGGCCCGTGAACTGGCGTCTCAAGGTATCAGGGAACTCGTCATCATTGCCCAGGATACCACATACTACGGCCTTGACATTTACGGAAAGCGCTCACTTGCCCGTCTTCTTCAGGAACTTTCCAAGGTGGAGGGCATAGAGTGGCTCCGCATCCATTACTCTTATCCGGCCGATTTCCCTGAGGACGTATTGGATGAGATGGCCTCCAATCCCAAGGTGTGCCGATATATGGATATCCCTCTCCAGCATATCTCAGACGGCGTTCTCGCCGCAATGCACAGGGGAGTGGACGGTGCCTGGACAAGGGCTCTCATAGAGCGTATGAGGGAACGCGTTCCCGGGGTAGTGCTCCGTACCACAATGATAGTGGGCCATCCCGGAGAGGGCTCCCGTGAATTCAATGAACTTCTCCAGTTTGTCAGGGATGCACGTTTTCCCAGGCTTGGCGCCTTCACCTACTCTGAAGAGGAGGGGACCTTCGGCGCAGAACATCTCAAGGATTCCGTGCGCCCTTCCACCAAAAAAAAGCGCCTGGATGCCCTCATGGAAGTCCAGCGTGGCATTTCTCTTGCATACAACCAGTCAAGGGTCGGCACGGAGGAAAAAGTGCTGGCAGACTCCCTTCAGGACGGCGTACTTGTGTGCCGTTCGGAGTTTGAGAGCCCGGAGGTAGACGGGGAAATCCTGGTCAAGGCTCCGGAGGGCGTTGACGCCGGTTCCCTTGTGGGGACCTTCTTCAACGTGAGAATCACCGCCGCCGACGAGTACGATTTAATCGCGGAAATTATATGAAAAAGCTTCTGTTCCCGCTTCTTGCGCTATTGGTGTTATCCTGCTCTCCGCAGGTTTACACGCTTCATCTTGACGTGCGCCAGCCGTCACAGTCAGGGCTTGACCTTGCCCGTAAATCCATGGCAATCGTGACCATGGAAACTCCGGATTCCACCTTCGACCGCAATGCAGCATCGGCCATGGCCAGGGTGCTGGAGCAGGATTATTACGGTGGGGAGGAACTTGTAGGGATGTACCGCGTTCCTGCGGCAGATACCGTTACCCTTGGACTCATGCACTCCCTTGTGATGGAGACGGAGGCCGATGTAGTGTTTCTCCTGTCATCGGCCATAGGTATGCCGGACGACAAAGCCCGCCTGCCTCTCAAGACCAGTCTCAACGTCTACGACAGCATGGGGGAGGACAAGGTGCACGGATTCAAGGGGAGCGCCTTCCTTGTCCCTAAGGACGGCGCGTCTGACCTTTCCGATGAAGCGGAGAAAGTGGGCGGCAGGATTGCCACCCGCTTCCTGTCAACCTGGAAGACAGAAAGCTTCAGCCTCTACTATTTTGACGACCTTAATTCCTCAAGCTGGGAAAAGGGCCTTAGGCTTGCCTATGAGAACAAGTTCGGCAAGGCCATTGACGTGTGGACTCAGTTTGTCAAGGGCGGCCCCTCCATCAAGAGGGCGGCTGCCTCATACAATATAGCAATGGCATTCTACCTCCTGGAAGACAATGAGATGGCTGCAAAGTGGCTGGATATGGCAGATTCCCTTGAAAATCTTTCCTTGTCACCCGGACTTAGAAAAAGGATAAATGCCCGTTTGGAAAAGTAACGGGAAATAAGTATATTTGTAGACTGGAATTTAAATTTTAAATTATATTAGTCATTATGGCAAACATCGATCTCAAAAAGTACGGCATCAAGGGCGTTAAGGAAATCCTTTACAACCCTACGTACGAGGTTCTTTACAATGAGGAAACAAAGCCCGGCCTTGAGGGTTTTGACAAGGGTCAGGTAACGGAGCTTGGCGCTATCAACGTCATGACAGGCGTCTACACAGGCCGCTCCCCCAAAGACAAGTACATTGTCTACGACAACACCACCAAGGAAGGCAAGCCCGGTGAAATCTGGTGGACCACCGAGGACTATCCCAACGACAACCACAAGATGTCCGTGAGCACCTGGAAGACTGTCAAGAAACTTGCACAGCAGCAGCTCAGCGGCAAGCGCCTCTTTGTAGTGGATGGTTTCTGCGGCACTCACGCAGATACCCGCATGAAGGTACGTTTTATCATGGAGGTCGCATGGCAGGCCCATTTCGTGACCAACATGTTCATCCGTCCCAAGAACCAGAAGGAGTTCGACCAGGAGCCTGATTTCGTAGTATATTGCGCAGCTAAGGCAAAGGTAGACAACTACAAGGAACTCGGCCTCCGCTCAGAGACCTGCGTTGCCTTCAACGTTACTTCCCGTGAGCAGGTTATCCTCAACACCTGGTACGGCGGTGAGATGAAAAAGGGTATGTTCTCAATGATGAACTACTACCTCCCCCTCAAGGGCATCGCCGCCATGCACTGCTCCGCCAATACAGATATGAACGGTGAGAACACCGCCATCTTCTTCGGCCTTTCCGGCACCGGCAAAACCACCCTTTCCACAGACCCCAAGCGTCTCCTTATCGGCGACGACGAACACGGCTGGGACAACAAGGGTGTGTTCAACTTCGAGGGCGGCTGCTACGCAAAGGTCATCAAGCTTGACAAGGAGTCAGAACCCGATATCTACAACGCCATCCGCCGTGACGCCCTCCTTGAGAACGTAACCGTGGACAAGGACGGCAAGATTGACTTCAACGACAAGAGCGTCACTGAGAATACCCGCGTGAGCTATCCTATCTATCACATTGAGAAGATTGTGCGCCCTGAAAGCCACGGACCGGCAGCCAAGCAGGTCATCTTCCTCAGCGCAGATGCATTCGGCGTTCTTCCTCCCGTTTCCATCCTCACCCCTGAGCAGACCAAGTACTACTTCCTCTCCGGCTTCACTGCAAAGCTTGCAGGTACAGAGCGCGGCATCACAGAGCCCACTCCCACCTTCAGCGCATGCTTCGGCCAGGCCTTCCTGGAGCTGCATCCCACCAAGTACGCAGAGGAACTTGTGAAGAAGATGAAAAAGAGCGGCGCCAAGGCATACCTCGTGAACACTGGTTGGAACGGTACCGGCAAGCGTATCTCCATCCGTGACACCCGCGGTATCATTGACGCCATCCTTAACGGCGCCATTGACAAGGCTCCCACCAAGGTTATCCCTTACTTCAACTTCACCGTTCCCACCAAACTTGAAGGCGTAGACACCGGTATCCTTGATCCCCGTGACACCTACAACAACCCGGCAGAATGGGAAGAGAAGGCAAAGGATCTTGCCGGCCGCTTCATCAAGAACTTCGGCAAGTATGAGAGCAACCGCGCAGGTAAGGCCCTCGTAAAGGCTGGTCCTAAGCTCTAGTTTTTGAGTTGGCAGCCAAATGGCTGCCTTTCAATGACTTACAATAAGTCGGGTGCACCTGCAGGTGCACCCGACTTTGCGTATATGGATGAGTGTCAGTTAGTTACGGGCCAGGTTAAGCCAGTCGTAGAAGATGCTGTAGGAGGGGAGGTAGGCTGCAAGAAGAAGGAGGGCGCCCCACCAGGGCATAGTACATAGGCCGATAATGAGCCAGATCAGCGCCCAGACGGGCCAAAGTATAAGCCTCACGCCAAAGCGGGCAGTATTCTGGAAGGCGGGGTCTTTGACAATCCTGCGGCAAAGAATCTCTGAGAGGACCCACAGCGGTGCCGACAATACTGCGAATACCAGCCAGAAGGGGAAGGTGACGGCGGCAAGGAGGATGCGCGGCCACCTGGCGGGGGCAGGGTGGGAAGCGCGGATATTGGCAAGGGTCTCCTCATAATGCTCATCGTCGGGGATGTAGAAGATGAGGGAGGAAAGGCGCTTGTGCATTTCTTCCTGGAGGAAAGCATCACGCTCGCTGACAGTTATATCAGAAGGGATATTGGCGGCAAACTCATTCACGTCCAGGGGCTCACCTATGCGCACTACGGCATCTCCCCTGTAATTGAACCAGTCGGAGTAATCTATGCCGATAGGAACTATGCGCGTGTGGCGCTGGGCTGCGCTTCTGAAAGCCATAGTGGCTATGCCGCGGCGTATGGGGAGCAGGGAGTGCATGGTCCTGTGACGCCCTTCGGGGAAGAGGCAGAATGGGATGCCATGGGCTATAGCGCGGTCTATCTCATCGAAAGTTATGCGGTTATGTGCCACTTCCTCCGCCTTGTCACGGCTATTCCGGGCAAGAGGGAGCATCTTCAGGAAATGAAGGATGCGGGCTATAGCGGGCTTACGGAAAACGTCGGCCCTGGCGCCAAAGAGGGTACCGCCGTGCCTTAGCTGCAGAACCACAAGTGCGTCCATGAGCGTATTGGTGTGGTTTGCGCCA
>CACXNH010000046.1 GCA_902768955.1 uncultured Bacteroidia bacterium
TTACGCGGAAATCCACCACCAGGGAGCCTTCAGTGCGGGCGATGCGCCCTGCACATATGGGAGCATAGGGGAATTGCGAAGGCCAGTTTACGGTATTTACGTCAAAGCGGGCGGCCTGAAGCTCCATTACGCTGTCAAGGTCAAGGGCATCAAAGTTTACAAGGGGTACGTCAAGGGTTCTCATAAGGCTTGCATATCGTTAAGTTTCCTGTAATAGCCGTTAAGTGCAATAAGGTCATCGTGGCGGCCGCGTTCCACTATACGGCCGTCATGCATCACAACAATTTCATCGGCATTCTTGATGGTGGAAAGCCTGTGGGCGATGGCTATGGTGGTGCGGGTGCTCATGAGGCGGTCCAGGGCATCCTGCACAAGGCGCTCCGATTCCGTGTCAAGGGATGCCGTGGCCTCGTCCAGGATAAGGATGGGAGGGTTCTTGAGGATGGCGCGGGCAATGGAAAGCCTCTGGCGCTGACCACCGGAAAGTTTGGAACCCCTGTCTCCGATGTTGGTCTCGTAGCCCAGCTCCTTCTCCATGATAAAGTCATGCGCGTTGGCTATCTTTGCAGCAGAGACAACCTGCTCCATTGTTGCGCCTTCAACTCCAAATGCTATGTTGTTGAAGATTGTGTCGTTGAACAGGATTGGCTCCTGGTTCACATTGCCCATGAGGGAACGGAGATCCTTCACTGCAAGGTCCTTGATGTCCTTGCCGTCTATGGTGATACGGCCTCCGGTGACATCCCAGAAACGGGGGATGAGGTCTACCAGAGTGGATTTTCCGGCGCCGGATTCTCCCACAATGGCTATCATCTTGCCGCGGGGGATATCAAGGTCTATTCCACGGAGTATCTCACGTGAAGAGTCATAGCTGAAGCGTACGCCTTCAAAGCGGATGGCATCCTGGAAGGAATCCATGGGAAGCGGATTCTGAGGATCCTTGATGGGGTTTTCATATTCCAGGATTTTGTTTATCCTTTCCATTGAAGCCAGGCCCTTGGGGATACGGTATGTGGCGGTGGAGAGTTGTTCCTTGATGGGTTCAATAACGGAGTAGAGTATTACAAGGAACAGGATGAACTGGGAAGCGTCCATGAAGGTGCCGCCAAGCAGACCGCGGCCACGGATAATCATTGCGCCGCCAACGCACAGGGCTATCATGAGCATGGTGGTGCCAAGGAATTCGCTTACGGGATGGGCAGTAAGCTGACGGGTAGTTACCTTGGCAATTTTACGGCGCATACGGTCAGTGACATTTCCAAAGCGCTTTGACATGGTCTTTTCTGCGTTGAAGGCCTTCACTATACGAAGGCCGCCAAGGGTTTCATCTACCTGCGACATGGTATCGCTCCACAGCTCCTGCGCTTCAAGGGACCCGCGCTTGAGCTGCTTGCCGATAACTCCCATAATCCAGACGAACCCCGGAGTGAATAGGATGGTGAACGCCATCATGTCAGGGCTGAGGAACGTGAGGAAGGCAAAGTACAGGATGATGAGGATAGGGTCTTTGATAAGAATTGCTATGGATGCGGTGATGGAATTCTCTACCTCTGATACGTCTCCCGTGATGCGGGCAATGATGTCTCCCTTCCTTTCTTCAGAGAAAAAGCCGATGGGAAGGCTGAGTATTTTGTTGTAAATGCGGCAGCGGAGTTCCTTTACGATACCTGTTGAGATGGGCACCATCACGGCGTTGGAGCCAAAGTAGCAGCTGGTCTTGAGGAGGGTGAAGAAAATCATTGTGCCGCCAAGGAGGATGAGGGTGTTCATAAGCCCGAACTGTCCTGCAAAATCCGACACGTAGAAGTAGAAATTGTTCACCAGGGTATCCTTGAAGTTGCCGGTGCCCCAGGGGATGAACTCATAGACCTCTGCCTCAGAGTTCACCTTGAAAAGGATATTAAGGAGCGGCACCAGCACCGTAAAGGAGAATATATTGAATATGGCCGACAGGATGTTCAGCAGAACGGCCCCGGCCAGATATCCCTTGTACGGTGAGGCGTACTGCCTCAGCATTTTGAGGAATTCCTTCATAGGATACAAAGGTAAGAAAAAAACCTTACAATGTATTGTCCGGCCAGTAGAAGATAACCATGATCCGCAATATTCCAGGAGGAAAAAAATTTCTAGGGGGTATTGGAAAAAAAGAAAGAAGTTACTATATTTGCCGAGTTGCTGCCGTCTATTCTTTGCACAATAGGACGGCAGAGCGTTTAAAGGAAATTTTTTAAAACACATATTATGAACACAAAAATAAGTCTAGAAAAGTGCAGGTACGAGGCCCCTCAGTGCTCGGAGATTGCCCTCAGCACCGGGAGTTGTCTGATGCAGGGATCTATTATGTTGATTAGCATCATAGATCTGAGCACGCCCATTACAACTGAGCAATTTGATGTTGTTGATGAAACCAACCTTTGGTAAACAGGAGAAACAGTTATGAAAAAGACTTCAAAATTATTCATTTTGGCTGCCATGGCAGCAGTGGTTTTCTCCTGCTCTAAGGAGAAGCAGTTTGATTCAGACATCAATGTCCAGGAAGGTAACAATCCCGGAAAAGCAGTTGTTCCCGCCGTTGACGGAAATCGTCTCACTTCTTTCAAATACACTCTGGAAAATCCTGGCACCAAGGTTGATGTTAATCTGGTGAGCGGACTTACCAACATTGAGGATGGAGACAAAGTCCTGGTATTTGTTGGAGAAGGCAACAAATCCGTTTATGAGTATGATTTAGTCAACAACAAATTTGTCCTCCATAGTGGAGACGGTGTGGTTCTAAGCTCTCCGGCCAGCGTTTTCTATCCCGCAGATGAATTTGCTGCAGACGGCGCCAACGTCAAGTTCACCATGCCCGCAGCCATCGAGGCCTCCGGGGATTTAGGTGCAATCAATCCTATGGCAGGTATTATCGAAGGAACTTCAGGCTCCTACACTGTGGAACTTAAGAACGTGGCCTCTGTGCTCCGCGTAAAGGTTATTGCAGATGAGAACATCACGTCTGTGAAGCTGGACTATGGCACGGACGTTAAGTATGCTTCCGGATCAAAGTTCATCGTAGATGCATCGGCAATAACTATGGCAGCCACGGACGCTTCTTCAAATACCTATGAGACTTGTTCAATCGCCACCCCTGCAAAATCTGCCGATGTACTGTTCATGGTTCCTACTATCAGCCTTACCAACGGACTTACTATCACAGCAAACCTGGATGGAGCCGCCTCAAGCCGCTCCATCTCAAGGACTGCATACACTCCCTTAAGGAATAAAATCTCCAAATTGGACTTTAGGGCTTTCTTCAGTGGCGGATTGGGTACAGAAGACAATCCCTATAAGATTGCCGATGCCAGAGATTTCAAGAACATTCAGACGCTGATTGCTAATGGATTTGATTCAGATCTTAAATCCGAACACTTCCAAACTGCCTATTACAAGCAGACCGCCAATATCGATATTAATAATGAAGATCTTACTCCGATTGGAAATGAAACAACTCCCTTTGCCGGTTTTTATGACGGGGATGGCAATAGTCTTCAGAACATTGCTATTAATGCTTCTGCAGATAATGCAGGTGTCTTTGGTTATATGACTGGTGGAACAGTCAAGAAATTAAATGTTTCCGGAAACATTTCTTCTACAGCGAATCAGGTTGGCGGCATCGTAGGATATATGGCTGGTGGCACCATCGAGGAATGTTCCTTTATCGGTGATGTGACCGGAAACGCCCAGGTGGGTGGTATAGTCGGAGATGCCGGTTTGCAAAGTTCCCTTTCTGCCAGCAACATCTGTAAGATTACCGCCTGCCGTGTCAATGCCGATGTAGAATCGGTTTTGAATGGCGCCAGTAATGTCGGAGGCCTTTTAGGCAGAATCCGTCATAGCGTTATCGTGAACAGTTGCTATGCAAAAGGAACTGTAAAGGGTGCCGGTTATAATATCGGAGGTCTCGTAGGTCAGATGGTAGTCAATGTTGCAAATGTAGTTGGACGCAGTTATATGTTCGATTGCCTTGCAAATATGAATGTCACTGCAACAAGACCAGCCGGACAGAATGTCCGTCTTGGCGGCGCCGTAGGATATATCCTTAACTCTACTGACAACACCACTGCCAACGCTCCATATGTAGGTGTTGATAACTGTGTTGTTGCACCAGTAACTATTACTGCATCAGGCAACAATGTCGGTGGTTTTGTGGGAGCCCTGAAAGGAAATACTGCAGACACCGCGACTGATATGAAGAACCGTCTGAGACTCAGGAACAACTGTACTTTCGTCTCTTCTGTTCCTGGTGGCAACGGCTTTATGGGCACCCGTGAAGACGGGCAGATGACCTTGCAATTCAATTATTGCGCGATGTCAACAGATGCTTTCTTTGAAGGTTCTGTTCCTGCCGGTGTTACAAGGCAAAACTGCGGGCGCAGCAGGACCTATGCCTCCAAGGCTGCAGAACTTTGTACCGCATTCAATAGTAATACTGGGTACAGTTTGACCATAAATTCTGTAACATATACTTCAGGATTGGGATGGACTGCACCTGATGGTGTAGAATACATTGTTCCCGGTGCCCTGACTAATCTCGGAGAGGAGTATTATAAGTAATCAATCATTGCTTTAGCAGACAACTGGCGGCCATCCCGGAGTGGGAGGCCGCTAGTTTTTTATCATCATGCCAAAGCTCTTGTCATCTTTTCTATGACTTTTTTCTTTTCTTCATAGCCGGGGTGGACATAAAGGTCCATTGTGGTGGAGATGGATGCGTGACCAAGTATGACGGAGACTGTCTTGTAGTCGCATTTGCTTTCAATGCATTTGGTTGCAAAACTGTGCCTGAGGGCGTGGAAACGGAAATGCCTTAGCCCCAGCTGGTCCTGCAGTTTCTTGAAGTAGTCACGATAATACCGGGGCTCCAGCGGCTCCGTGCCATTGGAAACCACGTAAAAGTCGGCATTGGTGACTTTCCTGAGCGGACGCACAATTTTAAGGAGTGCGGAGGACATAGGGATATCTCTTTCTGAACTTAGGGTCTTTGGGCAATGGACAGACAGTTGATTAATTTTTTCTTCCCCATCCGACAACCATATTCTCTGGACCGTTTTAGTTATGTGGATTACACCTGAAACGGTATCCAGGTCCTTCCATTGAAGGCCGCATATTTCACCTATCCTAAGCCCGGTGTGAAGACATATCAGGATTCCAAGATTGCGGAATGAAAAGTGCTCCTGCAGATATCTCAGAAGCACTTTTTGCTCATTTGATGACAACACTGACAAATCCTTTTTCCTGTCCGTTCCGGCAGGGAAACGAACCCGGAAATCCGTGTGTGCCGGGAAACCCAGTTTGGCCCCGAATCTCAGGATCATCTTGAGGACCATAACTATGTCCCTGGCCGTATTGACATTCAGGCCTTTTGAAATAAGGGAGTCGGCAAACAGCTGGACACGGTCATCTGTAATGGAGCGCAGGGCCGTTTCTGAGAAAAACGGAATGATGTGCCGGTTTACAACCTGGACATACTCTGCATAAGTGGAGGGCTTGACCCATCTGCGTTTATCATCTTTCCATAAAGATGTGACTTGGGTAAATGAGATTGGCATAGTGTTTAAATTTTGGTTAAATCAAAAATAGGAATCTAACCAAACTTGCAAAATGTATCACAGAACATCGTGAGGGCAGGAGAATAGCAATAATAAAAATTTTTTGGAATTGCGATGAAAATAATTATCTTTGCAAGAATACAAAAGAAAGAAGCCACATAAGATGACGCTCTGCCGTCCTATTGTGCAAAATTTGAACACTTATAATCAAAAGATATGAATCGTATTTCGTTTATTGTTAATTCTTTCGCTATGTTATTGGCGGCGGCTTCCTGCACCCGGGAAGTTGACAATGCTCCAATTGACGTTAATGAAGAAGGAGTGAAGTATTCTTTCCATGCCATTATGGAAGGAACTTCCAAGGCTACTGTATCTGAAGATGGCTCTACAGCATGGGCGGCAGGGGACCAGATTGCCGTTTATGATGCCAACAGTGAATCATTCTGTACTTTCACTAGTGAGTACGGAGATGGTGTATTCTCTTTCACAGGCACACCAGGAGCAGATTATAACTTCACTCATGCCTATTATCCGGCATCAATAGCGCAGTCGGGAAGCAGTGTTTCACTTCCCTCTCAGATTACCCTGGAAGAGGCTGTTTCAGGAAGCGGATTCCCCATGATGGGCACAAGAAAGGATGACAATACACTTTCTTTCAAGCACCTTGGGGCGTTGCTGAAATATACGCTCATCGGCATTCCGGAACCGGCCGACGCCATTGTGCTTTCTTCTGCACAAGTCTCCCTGAGCGGAACTTTCAACATTGATCAGTCCAACCCCGTGATTAATGCAGCAACAGGAAACGGTACGGTTCAGATACCCCTTACCCCCGGCGCCAACAAGAGCCTGGTTTTCTACCTGCCGCTTCCGCTGGGCACTTACACCGTAACTTGTGATGTCAAGGCAGGGAGTGAAACTCTTCAGTCCCATACAACCTCTTCGGCCAAGGAGATACAGCGTGCCAAACTTGTCCGTATGCGTCCTGTAATGCCGGCATTCGGCGGCGGGCGCGGCACTGAGGCGGATCCTTTCATCATTGCCTCCGCAGAGGATCTCAAGACCCTCTCTTATGTTTCTGACGATGAACTTATTAGCGGCAGTTTCTACAAGCAGACTTCCGATATAGACCTTGCCGGAGCAGCCTTCACCCCCATCGGCACAACTTATGAAGTTCCCTTTGCCGGCAGCTATGATGGCGGCGGTCATGTGATTTCCAACCTCAATGTGAATACTACCGGGGCCAACGCCGGTCTGTTTGGCTATCTTAAGGATGCCGTGATCAAGGACATCACAATTGAGGGTGCCACTGTTAATTCCGGAGCCAACTATGCGGGCGCAATTGCCGGTGTCATGAACGGCGGAAGCATCAGCGGATGCCGTGTGGATGAAACCAGCAATATCTCCAGTGCCGGACGTGGCGCAGGCGGTATTGTGGGCTTTGTCCGCAATGGTACTCTGAGCGGATGCGCCTCTCATGCCAGCATGACGGCGGGCACAGATATCGCAGGCGGTATTGCCGGCTATCTTAACACCAATGCCGCAACGCAGGAGATCCTGGTGATCAACTGTACCTACGAACCTGTCTACAAAGAAGGCAAGATGGCTGCAGCCCAGCTCCAGACATCGGCAGAAGACGCCTACATGGGCGGTATCGCAGGCTCTGCCAATGCCACAAACGGGATGGGCACTATTGGCATCGTAAACTGCTATGCATATCCGCTGGAGATGAGAAGCACCCAGACCAGCGGAACCAAGATCAGGTACATCGGCGGCATTGTGGGGCGCATTGTGAGCACGGGCGTAACCATTTTCAACTGCCTCACCCCTGTAACTTATTCCAATGTAATTATTGGAGATCAGCGCCTTGATGCAAAAACATATTCAACTTATACGGCTGCGGCCGCTATTTCCGGCACCGTTTCACAGGACGGAAACACTATCCGCCGCACCTTCTCAAAGAACACCTGGCCTGTGTGCACCTACACAGGCAAGAATGTAACCATGTCCGATATCTCCATCAAGATGGGAGACGGCAATATGCGTGGATACGGCGGATTCGCCTTCTCTACAGACTGGGATGTTACCGGTACCCGTATCTATCCGGAGGCTGCAGGTGGTGTCCTGACGGCACTCAATGACGGTGTCACGGCCTGGAACGCAGACCATGCTGAAACTCCGGCGCTTGCCTGGGCTTATGATCCCACCTTTGGCTATCCCAAGCCGGCTGGTGTGGATGTCCCCGGGGTGGTGACTAAAAAAATCAGCCTTATTGGAGATTCCATCTCTACTTACCAGGGCTACATCTTCTCTACGGATGATTCCCAGATGATCAAGTTCTACCCGGATGTGAACAACACTTATAGTGATATGGTTCTCAACGAGCAGCAAACCTGGTGGTGGAAGATTATCTATGGCAAGATGAATAATGCCCGTCTGGAAGTGGCCAATGCCTTTGGAGGCTCCACGGTGTCTTACACTGAGACCAAGATTGACGGAATGGCCAAGGATCCCAATGACCGCATGATGGAAAACAGTATCCAGCTGCGTTATGCCAATTATGGTGTAGGTGCTCCGGATATCCTGTTCTTCTATGGCGGCCGTAACGATTTCGGTCAGTTCGGCGGCAATACGGATGTCCTCCTTGGCGCCTATGACAAGGCTTCCCTGCAGAGCGCCTACGATGCCGATGCAACCACGCTGTTTAACAATTACTCTGCCGGTACGGTTGCCGTCCTGCGCGATTTCCATGAGCGTTATCCGGAAGCCAAGGTGCTTATGTTTGTCCACGATATGATGTCTGACGGATATGCATCGGCCACCAAGGCTATCACAAAGTTCCTGTCCCGCAAGGGGTACGATATCCGATGCGTCAACCTCCACGAAAACGGAACCAACAACAAGACCAACACTACCATCGGCATTACCAAGGAAAATGGCACGCATCCCAACAGCGTCGGATGCACCAACATTGCCGATTATGTCTGGGCTCAGTACGGAGAATGGCTGGAAAGCCCTTATCAGCCCGGTGAGTCCGGCGGCGATGAAGAAGACAAGGAGTGGGACACCGAAATTGAAAACTTCGACCTTGAAGATGATTCTTCAATCTGGGAATAAAAAGGCCGATATATGAAAAAAGCGATTATTATTCTGCTGGCTGTCCTGGCACTGTACGGTTGTGGTACCAGTGCCAGGCAACAGGCCGGATTCCAGGGAAACAGGGCGGAAGCTATCGCCGCACATATGCACAATCCTCATTCGGACTATGTTGTGGTGGCCGTCCATCGCGGAGACTGGCGCAATTATCCGGAGAATTCAATCCCGGCAATAGAGAGCGTGATAAGGATGGGGGCCGATATAGTGGAGATAGATATCCACATGACGGCAGACTCCGTCCTTGTCCTGTGCCACGATGCAGATGTAAAGCGCACGACCGATTTCAGCAAGGTTTACAAAAATGAAAAAGGCAAAAGTGCAAAAATTGCCGATCTTACCTTGAAAGAAATAAAGGGACTTCTGCTTAAAAGAAACCAGGGGGTTGTAACTGATACTCTCAGGATGCCCACTTTGGAAGAGGCCCTTCTTGTTACCAGGGACAGGATCTGCGTCAATATCGACAAAGGATACGACTATTACGATGCCGTCCTTAAGCTTACAGAAAAGCTGGGCGTGACCGACCAGGTTCTCATAAAGAGCAAAAAGCCCATTGATGTGGTGGCGGCCCAGGAAGCCCCTTATGAGCACAACGTGATGTATATGCCCGTTGTGGATATTCAGAAAGAAAACGGAAAGGCCTTGTTTGATTCTTACATGGAACAAGGCATAGTCCCTCTGGCTTACGAAGTATGCTGGCAGGATAATGAGGACGGCCTTTTCAAAGAGGTGGCGGCCAGGATTCTGGCCCAGGGATCAAAGATTTGGGTAAATACTCTGTGGGCCAGCCTGTGCGGCGGTTACGGAAATGACGATGACGCTGCTTTTGAATGCGGTGATCCCTCAAAAGTATATCAGCAGTATCTTGATGCCGGCGTCTCCATGATCCAGACAGACCGTCCGGAATTACTGATTGGCTGGCTGGAGAAGATAGGCCGACATAAACTGAAATAATATCTGAGAAGATGGAAGACAAAGTACTCAAACGCTATAATCGTCGTAAGTGGGAGACCATCCTGGCTGCCACATTTGCTTACGCCCTTTACTACGTTTGCCGCCTTTCTATGGGCGTACTCAAGCAGCCGCTCATTGACGCTGGGCTTCTTACTGCCACCCAGCTGGGTGTTGTCGGGGCCTGCCTTTATTGGACATACGCCGTAGGAAAATTGGTGAACGGCTTCCTGGCCGATGGCTCGAATATCCGCCGTTTCATGGCTACGGGCATTACCATCTCTGTGGGAATGAACCTGATAATGGGCATCCTTGGAGTCAGTGCAATGAACGGAACCATAACCAACACCGTCCTCTTTGTGCTGTTCTGCCTGTTCTGGGCGGCCAATGGCTGGGCCCAGTCAATGGGAGCTCCTGCCTCCATCGTGGCCCTTTCCCGCTGGCTGCCGCTCAAGACCCGTGGCACATTCTACGGCTTGTTCAGCGCATCGCACAACATCGGTGAGGGCCTGTCTTTTGTTTTCGTAGGTTCCATCGTGGCCGCCTTCGGCTGGATGTGGGGCTTCTTTGGCGCAGCCCTCGCCGGAGTGGTGGGCCTTGTGATAGTGCTGCTGTTCTTCCACAATTCACCCGAATCCAAGGGCCTTCCTCCCATTGAAGTGCTCTCCGGGGAAATGACACAGGAGGAGTATGACAAGGTTAGCGGAAAGCTGGCTCAGGATGCTGCCGATGCAAAAAAGGCGGCCCGGGCCGAGACTGCCAGGATGCAGAAGGCTGTCATCAAGAATCCCGGTGTATGGATACTGGCCCTTGCCAGCGCCTTTATGTATATGAGCCGCTATGCAATTAACGAATGGGGGACCATTTTCCTGCAGGAAGCCAAAGGCTATTCGCTTGCCGAAGCCGCTACCATAATCGGCATCAATCCCATCTTTGGCATCATTGGAACGGTGGTGTCCGGCTGGCTCTCCGATGTCCTGTTCAAAGGAGATCGCAAATATCCCGCCTTTGTGGCCGGCATCCTTGAGGCCGTTGCGCTGGCCCTGTTCCTCTACGGAGGCCCTCAGCGCTGGGTGAACATCCTTGCGATGGTTCTGTTCGGGATTGCCATCGGCGTGCTCATTTCATTCCTTGGCGGGCTCATGGCCATTGATCTGGTACCCCGTAAGGCCTCCGGCGCCGCTCTAGGCATCGTTGGCATCGCCTCTTATGCTGCGGCGGGGCTGCAGAATATCATTACGGGTCTGCTCATGGACACTAATGCGTCGGCGGGTTCTCATGATTTCACCTATGTGAGTATCTTCTGGCTGGGAGCAGCGGTGATCTCTTTCCTTCTTCCCGTATTTAACTGGAAACGTAAACAGCAGGTAATCCAATGAGAATAAACAGTTTACATATTCTTCTGAGTCTCGCCTCCACAGCGCTTCTGTGTGCATGCCAGGACGATATCAAGTTACAGTATGCCAAGGGGGACGGCGTGGAGACAGACCAGCCCATGCCGCCAGCCCCGCAGGGAGACCAAACGCGCTTTTCCCTACAGACGGAAGAGGGGGCTCTTCGCAGTATTATTGGAACCGGTGCACATGAGTTTTCATCGGACGACAGGTTTTATCTGAGGTCGGAATACTATGAGCCCTCTGTTGGTGAGGATGGATCCGTGTATCTTGATGTGAGCAGTGTGGCAAGCGGCAATTATAATCTTTTCTGCTTCCCTAAAGGCTCAAAATACTGGTTCCGCTCTTCAGAGGATAATCCCTTGGATAACCTTGTGGTCCCATATTCCCAGTTCTACCGTTCTACAGTGGACTCACTCCGCTATTATCCGCTATATGGGAATCACGATGACACCCAGGCGGGAGGCCTTGTTCTCAGGGAAGTTATTTCGGCCATTGGGATAACGGTAAGGGGAGAGGCAAGGATTGCCTCTGTCCATTTGCAGAATAAAGCCAGTTCAGATCTTGTTTCGGATAATCTTGCCGGTATCGCTTCATTCGATCCTGAAAATGGATATGTACTCAAGGAGGGAGTGAATTTTGTTAATCTGAACTGCACGGATGGCGGAAAGGGTGTAAGTATAACATCCTCCGGTAAAACCTTCTATCTTATAGTATCTCCCGGTCAGTA
>CACXNH010000047.1 GCA_902768955.1 uncultured Bacteroidia bacterium
GTGACGGCGCTTAAGGGGTTGTTCCTGAAAAGCAGGGCCCCGGCCTCATCTATGCGCCCTTCACGGTAGAGGGACATGCATTCCGGCACGGGAGTATGTACAGGGCAGCCTTCCTGAGCGCATTTAGGTTTCTTGCAAAGGAGGCAGCGGGATGCTTCTGGATTCATGGTTTGAAGGTTTGTCGGTTTAGGATTGAGCGGCCGAGGGTGAGGGAATCTGCGTACTCAAGGTCATCCCCAAAGCCAAGGCCGCGGGCCAGCGTAGTTACTCTTACTGAGGAGCTTTCTATCTGCCGATACACGTAGAAGGCGGTGGTCTCCCCTTCCACGTCTCCGGGCAGGGCAAGGATTACTTCCCGGGCATCATCGGCCCTTTCCACAAGCTCCCGTATGGTAAGGTCTGAAGGGCCCACGCCCTGGATTGGAGATATTATCCCCCCAAGGACATGGTATACCCCGTGGTACTGGCCGGTGGCCTCTATGCTCATTACGTCACGGACGCTTTCCACAACACAGATGGTACTGTGGTCACGCTTTGAGTCGCTGCAGATGGAGCAGATGTCGCTGTCCGAAATCATGCGGCAGCACTTGCAGTACTTAACTTCATCCCGCAAACGGTCTATGGCTTCCGTGAAATGATGGACATTGGCCTGGGGCTGCCTGAGGAGGTGGAGGGCCAGGCGCAGCGCACTGCGGCGGCCCACTCCGGGGAGCGAGCTTATGGCTTCCACGGCCTCCGTGAGAAGGGCGGAAGGGTATGTTTCCTTGTAGGACACTCCGTCAGCGGACCTCTATGAGTTCCACAACGAATTTAAGGGCACTGTAGGGAGGAATGCCGCCGGTTCCGCGGTCTCCGTAAGCAAGGTGGTAGGGCAGGTAAAGTTCATACTTTGCGCCTTCACTCATCAGTTGAAGGCCCTCAGTCCAGCCCTTTATAACCTGATTGAGGCCAAACTCAATGGGTTCTCCCCTCTTATAAGATGAGTCAAAGACCTGACCGTTTGGGAACGTGCCCTCATAGTGGCAGTACACTTTATCCGTTGACTTGGGCTTACGGCCGGTGCCTTCCTGTATCACTTTATACATAAGGCCGCTGCCGGTTGCTTTAACGGCAGGGTCCTTTGCCATAGAGGCAAGGAATTTCTCTCCTTCTTCCTTTGCGGCTGCGCCTGCGGCGGCGTTTCTCTCTGCCGATTCACTCTCAAGTTCATTATAGAATGCCTCCAGGGCCTCTCCGGCCTCTTCAAGGGAGATGGTGGGCTTGGCGCCTGTGAGCATGGCCCTCAGGCCTGCAAGGAAGTCTTCAACAGAAGGGACGCGTATGCCCTGCTGATAGAAACTGGAGGCAACGCTCATTCCGAATGCGTATGATTTCTTATCCATATTTTGATGATGTGTTTACAAAGATAGTAAATATTTTCTAGCGCTCATAGGCCGCCATGTTCATCTCGCTTTCCCACACCTCCACGCGGTAGGCGTTCTCCACGTGGTCGCAGATCCAGCGGGCTATGTTTTCCGCGGTGGGGTTGAAGGGCAGGATGTCATTGAGATTCTTGTGGTCCAGTGCGCCGGATATATCACGCTTTATGTGAGTGAAGTCCGTCACCATACCGTCTGCGTTGAGGGTTTCGCTCTTGCAGTAGATCTTAACTATCCAGTTGTGGCCGTGGAGGTCCTCGCACTTGCTCTCATAGGAGAGTTTAAGGGCGTGAGCTCCGGCAATTTCAAGTCTTTTACAAACGTAGTACATTATTTTCCTGTATAAACACCTTCAAAAAGAATGGCTCCGGATGTGACTTCACCTATCACATACACAAAAGGGTGATCGGCAAAGAAGTCTATCCTCTTGGTTTCTTCGCCGGGGAATGCGGCAGATTCCTTCACCATTTCAACAACCGTAACGGCTGCGGCTTCAGTACCCCATTCGGCAACGCTTATACGTGCCTTCTGGATCACTTTTTCTATCCAGAAACAGGTGTTTGGCTTGGGAACAAACATACGGTCAAACTGTGCCAGATTTTCCTGGAAGGCTCTTTTCACGCCAAGGGCATCAAGCGTTTCCTTGAGGTATAACTTGTTTTCTATGTCAAATTTGGGGAGCTTCAGGTGGACCTCTGCATCACCAAGAAGACTGCCGGTAATCTCTCCCCAGGGCGTTGTCTTGAGTTTTTCCAGCAGGGGCTTAACGTCATTCCCGTCCGGGAGGAGGATATACATATAGTATTTGTTATGTGCATAAGGGAGGGCAAGGACTTTGTAGCCGTCCCTTATGGCATACCGGTGATATTGTACGTTGCGCATCATATCCACCTGCTTTGTTGAACCGTCGGTAAGGGTGAAATCCTCCTTCCGGGTAGCATATTCCCTGAACATGGGCTCATAATCTGTCCCCGCCCATTTTGCCTTGAAGTACAGGGCGTTCATAAGGTATGCCACGGCATCCGGGGACAGTTCCTTTTCATCCAGGACCTTGTCTATGAAACCGTTTGTAGAGCGGCTTGCCCATTCGTTTATCCTGGCTGCGGTGTAATTAGGATTTGTGAACGGCATACTTTCTACGGCAGCATAATAATTTGATTCCACGGTCTCCTCAAAGGATGGAAGAAGAGGAAATTCATCATTGACAAGGATGGCATCCGTAAGTTTCAGGGCCACATTGATGTCTACGGCCGGAAGCTGCTCTATGAGCTTACGGCTATAGGCATTCAGGGCATCTATCCCCTCTTTTCCATAGCCCAGGAAGTCTATTATTTCCTGAAGGGTCTGCCCGCTGGCTCCGTTTGCGGTCATAGCCAGGGCGTATTGGAGACTGAGAGGGGAAATGATAAGGTTGTTCCCGTCATAGACCTGGTCCATAAAGCGGAAAGCCATGGCATTGCCTGCTGCCATATACCCCTGCTCCGTTTCATTGAGCGTTACCTTGGTTATCTGCTCCGTGGGAGAAGGAGATTCCATGGTAATAGGGTCAGTGACTTTTATCTTCTGGCAGGACACCATGGCCAGAAGGCATGCTACGGGGATAAGAATGGCTTTTTTCATACAAATACTCCTTTTCTTTTCCAATGATAATATCCATATACGGCCGATGCCGAGTATACAAGGTAAAGTCCCGCCATCCACCACTGGCCTGTCTGGATGCATAGGGCCGTGGACATAATATCGGCCACAATCCAGAGGATCCACTGCCTGAGGTAACTCTGAGCCAGCCACCAGGTGGCTATGACGCTGAGGACCGCAGCCGACGCATCAAGAAGAGGTGCGGCGTCTCCGGTTTTGCGGAGCACCCAGGCAAGCGCCAGAGAGCCAAGCACAAAGGCAGCAGCACTCCAGGCCATCACGCTGCCGGGAAGTTTCCTGAGGTGGACCTCTCCCTCCCCTACCTCCTGGCTGTCCTTGCGCCATTTGTAAAGGCCGATTACGGAAACAGCCAGATAGTAGATGTTAAGGCCCATGGAGGCCCACACATGCTGGACGGCAAAACTGAAGGCACAAGCGGCTCCGGTGAGGATACCAACCATCCACATAGAGTTCTTCTGCAGGATTTCCAGCACCACATAGAGCACTCCGGTAACCGCTGCAAATATCTCTATTGCCTGTATTACAGTTTCCATAATCGAAAAAAGAGGGTACCGTCTCCGGCACCCTCCCTGGAGCCACTCATCAGGCTCGAACTGACGACCTGCGCGTTACGAATGCGCTGCTCTACCGACTGAGCTAAAGTGGCCTTGCCCGATTGTGGTGAATCGGGACTGCAAATATACAACAAATTTTTGATTTCCCGCCATATTTCCACTCTTATGGTACCCCGTTTTTAATAACCGCCTTATTATTAATGATTTACAACTTTTACTCCCCACTATTTAGAAAGGAGCAAAAGTTATATCTGGTTCATTGTCAATAAGATAAGAAAAACGGGGTCTATATCCTGTTTTTTTTGTACTTTTGTACTTTAATCTGAGATTATGCGTTCTGACATTATTGTAATAGGCGGAGGAGCCGCCGGACTTATGGCGGCAGTGGGTGCCGCAGAGCAGATTGCCGCTGCAGGCGGCGCAGGTACCGTTACCGTACTTGAGAAAATGCCCAAGGCCGGCAGGAAAGTGATGATTACCGGCAAAGGCCGATGCAATTTCACAAACGTGAAAGAATGGGGTGATTTCCAGTCCCACATACGTACGGATGTTAATTTCCTCAATCCGGCATGGCACACCCTCACCCCCCAGGGCGTAATAGATCTTCTTAAGCGTAATGGCCTGAGGAGCGTTGTGGAACGCGGAGACCGCGCTTTTCCTGAATCTCATATGGCGGGAGACGTGGTGGATACGCTGCTAAGGGCCTGCACTCTTTCCGGCGTTAAAGTGGTCACGGACTGCGAGGTAAAGACAATAGACGTTACGCCCCGCGGATTCAGCCTTGACTGTGTCCAGACTTCCCGTAAGCAGGTTCGAATACATACGGACCGTCCTCCCATGCGCGGGAAGCCCGCTCCCACACGGGAGGAACTGACAATTGAACCCGTAGAGTATAACTGCTCTAAACTCATTGTAGCCACAGGCGGTCTCTCATATCCCGGCACCGGCAGCACCGGAGACGGTTATATGTGGGCCGAAGAACTTGGCCACGGCATAGACTCCTGCTTCCCGGCCCTCACCGCACTTGTGCCTGCCGGCTACAAGGATCCCAACCCCCTCCAGGGCCAGATTAAGGAGGCGTTCCGCGGCCGCACCGTGTACGGAAAAACCACGGAGCGTAAGATTGCTCCGCTTCCCTCCTGGTACCCTAAATTTGAGAAGCACATAGAGCGCGTAACCCCTCTGAGTGAACTTGGAGAATTGTTTAACGGCAATAATCTGGACAATGTCCAACTGTCTCTGTTTATCAACGGCAACCTTTCCCAGCAGGAATTCGGGGACATTGAGTTCACAGACGGCGGTCTTGAAGGCCCCCTTGGCTTTATGGTAAGCCGCAAGGCGGTGAAGGCCCTCATAGACGGCCAGAAGGTGTATGTGGCCCTTGACCTCAAGCCTGCAGTGGAACTTGAGAAACTGGATGCCGATATCCATGCCAAGTGGGAGGAAGTTATCCACGACGACCGCTCAAAGGGCCAGAGTTTCCAGCGCCTTTTCCGCATTATGCTTGGAAAGCTCATCCCATGGAACCTCACGCTGGCTTTCCTTAAGTGTAACCCCAAGGTGAGTGTGGATACCCTTGCATCGGCCCTGAAGGACTGGCGTATGGACATTGCCGGATTTGTGGGTTTTGAGCGCGCCGTCATCACGGCCGGAGGTATTTCCACGGCCGATGTAACAGCCAAAACCCTTGAATCCAGGAAGCAGCCCGGCCTCTACTTTGCCGGAGAGGTGCTGGATATGGACTGCAACACCGGCGGCTACAATATGCAGGTTGCATTCTGCACCGGATATCTTGCAGGTCAAAGCGCCGCCAAGGCACTGTAATGTACAAGGTTAACGAGATATTCTACAGCCTTCAGGGAGAGGGTTTCTGGACGGGAACGCCTATGGTGTTCGTGCGCCTTAGCGGGTGCAACCTCCGATGCCCCTTCTGCGACACCAATCACAGCGAGTTCCGCCTGATGACCGTGGAAGACATCGTGAAACAGGTTACCGCCGTGGACCCTGAAAACTGCGGTCACGTATGCATTACGGGCGGAGAACCCCTCCTCCAACTGGGGACAGACCTCATAGACGCCCTTCACCGCTTCTACTACAGCATCCACGTGGAGACCAACGGCACAAAGCCGGTCCCGCGTGGCGTAGACTGGGTTACGCTCAGTCCCAAGGAGGATGTAAGGTACATAGGCCCTGCAGCCAAAGTGGTCCTGGACCAGGCCCAGGAGGTGAAACTGGTCTTTGACGGAACGCTTACCCCCGAACGCATAGAGCGCTGGGCCCAGTTCCCCGCCAAATGGCACTTCCTACAACCCTGCGACACAGGTGATCCTGCCCGTAACACAAAGATTCTGAGGGATACCGTAGCCTACATCAAGTCCCACACCACATGGAGGCTCTCACTCCAGTCTCATAAGATCATAGGGGTTAGATAAGGTGCCCGTTTTCCTGCGCAGCCAGGGCTTCTGCTTCACACAACCCCTCCTGGCTGCCTATGTCCACAAGACGCATATCGGCCGGAGCAATGACACCCTTTATGGGCCTGAGGGCGGCCATTGAAAGGTAAAAATCGATTATAGAAAACTTCTCCGGCCAGGAAGCCATGGCAGGGAAAACGTCCTCAGAGACAATGTGGATGCCGCAGAAACTGTATTTATGATATGCCGATGGATCATAGTCCGGAAGGTACGGGCTCTTCACCTCTCCGGTCTTTACGTTGGTCCAGCCGGTCAGGCGCATATCGTCATCAAAAAGAAGGCAGCGGTCTGCGGGAGCGTCCCTTACAAGAAGGGTTGCAAGAGTACCGGGATTATCATTGCCGATAAACCAGCGTGTATCCAGGGTTGAAAGGATATCGGCATTATGGACAAGGAAGCGACCTTCTTCCGAGTGGAGCAGCGGTGCCGCGTGCTTGATCCCCCCGCCGGTCTCAAGGGGCTCCGCGAGTTCTTCGGAGATTGCAATGGGGAGGCCGAAGTTCTTTTTATCGGCCAGAAAATCCTCAATCATTGAGGCAAAATGGTGGACGTTCACCACAAAGGAATCGCAGCCCTGAGACGCCAGTTTGAGGATTACCCGCTCCAGCATAGGCACGCCCGCAACTGGCACCAGCGCCTTTGGCATATTGTCCGTGATGGGCCTGAGCCTTGTTCCAAGGCCGGCCGCAAAAACTAATGCTTTCATAACTGAACCTTCATTCCGGGCATATTTGTGCTGCCGTCCCACTCGTTTGCAACGCGCCGGAGGACCTCCGTCACATAGGGGTAACGCGGGAACGGCTCCTGAGTGAGTTCCCTCAGGCATCCAAGGACCGTGGGAATGCAGTCCAGGAAAAGCTGTTTCCGCTCTACAAGGCCCCTGAAACCGTATGCCGCGGTTTCCTGAAGGAGTCTCAGAAGTGTCATCAGGCGGTATTCCTTATAGAACTGCCCCTCATCTACTGGCCGATAATTCTGAAGCGCCTTAAGGTAAGTGAGTTCCAGTTCACGCCTTAACCCCGCGTTGAAATGTGTTCCTGCATTCCAGAGAAACGATGCAAGGTCATACTGGACGGGACCGCGGCGGCCGCCTTGGAAGTCAATGAAACAGGGCTCACCGTCTTTTATCATCACGTTCCGGGCCTGGAAGTCACGGTACATGAAGGTGTCTCCGGTGTAGTTCACGGCATCCTCCCGAATACGGTCAAAGTCATCCTGAAGCAGGATTTCATTGAAATCTATCCCCGTGAACTTCAGGAAATCGTACTTGAAATAGTTGAGGTCAAAATTAACCATCCGGTCATTTAGTTCCCTGTCAGGGAAGCAGACGCTCCAGTCAAAGCCCCTTCCCACCTCAAACTGAACGGCCGGAAGGAGTTCCATGGTTCTGTGGAGCCATTGTAACTCTTCTTCCGTGAAAGATCCCTTTTCAATGGACGGCTTCAAAAGAGCAAATAACTGTCCGTCTCCCAGGTCCTCCTGGATGTAGGACATCCTGTCATCGGCCACGGCATAAACCTCAGGCGCATGAAGCCCCACAGCGCAGAACTTTGCATCCAGTTCAAGGAATGCGCGGTTTTCTGCCAGATTTGTGCCCTTGCAGCCTATGACGGTTCCGGCATCACCGGTTATTCTGTAGTATTTACGTGCGCTGCCGGACAGAGGAAGGAGTTCTGCACCGGCCGGGGTCTCGCCAAAATGGCTGTGGTATAATTCAAGTAGTTTTTCCATATTCAATCAAAGGGGATAGAGGGAAGCCCCAACAAAGGAAATCAGAGCCTCCGGGGCAATGCATAGCTGAAGGCCGCGGACTCCGGCAGAGACGTAGATGGTATCCCAGAGCAGGGCACTCTCATGGATGAATGTGGGGAGGGGTTTTTTCATGCCGATAGGAGAGCATCCGCCACGGATGTAGCCGGTGAGGGGCAGGAGTTCCTTCACGTGGATCATGGCGCAGCTTTTGTTGCCGGAGATACGAGCCGCCACTTTGAGGTCCACTTCCATTGAGCCTGGCATCACGCACACGAAGAGCCCGCCGCGGTCTCCACGGAGAACAAGCGTCTTGAACACGCGGTCAAGGTCCTCCCCCAACTGCTCTGCAACATGAGAGGCTTCAAGGTGCTCTTCATCAACCTGATACGGCACAAGGGCATACGCCACCCCAGCCGCATCCAGCAGCCTTGCTGCATTTGTTTTCTGCACATTCATACCGCAAATCTAAGAAAAAAGCAGTATCTTAGCAAGTTCTGAGGCACATTGCTATGGATCCGAAGGAAGTATTAAAGACATACTGGGGCTACGAGTCCTTCAGGCCCATGCAGGAGGAGATAATCTCCAATGCAATGGAGGGCCGTGACGTCCTTGCCATCCTCCCCACGGGAGGCGGCAAGAGCGTGTGCTTCCAGGTTCCAGCCCTCATGAAGGACGGAATAGCCCTTGTGGTCACGCCCCTTATCGCCCTCATGAAGGACCAGGTCCAGAACCTTAAATCCCGCGGCATAAGGGCTATGGCCATCCATGCCGGCATGAACCGCCGTGAAGTGGACCTTGCCCTTAACAACGCCGCCTACGGGGATTACAAGTTCCTGTACCTTAGCCCGGAGCGCCTGAAAACCAGGGCTTTCCATGCTTACCTGAGCGTTCTCAATGTATCTTATATTGTGGTGGACGAAGCCCACTGCATATCCCAGTGGGGCTATGACTTCCGCCCCGATTACCTTGAAATAGGTAATATCAGAAAACTGATAGACGCCCCTGTGATAGCGCTCACGGCCACCGCTACTCCCCTTGTGGCCGGGGATATCATGGACCGCCTTGCCTTCAAGGAAAAACTCATCTTGAAATCCGGCTTCGAGCGTCCCAACCTCAGTTACATAGTACGCAAGACCCAGGACAAGGCCGGCCAGATCAGAAGCATCTGTGACGGCGTTCCCGGCACGGGGATAGTATATGTGAGGAGCAGGAACAGGGCCGAGGAATTGTCGGCCCAGCTCAGAAGCGCCGGCATAGAGGCATCGTTCTACCACGCCGGTCTGGGGACACATACAAGGACAGAGAGGCAGGAGGAATGGAAGAGAGGCAAAACGCGCGTCATGGTGTGCACCAACGCCTTTGGGATGGGCATAGACAAGCCGGACGTAAGGTTTGTAGTTCACGCCGATTTACCGGACTCCCCGGAAGCCTATTTCCAGGAAGCCGGCCGCGCCGGGCGTGACGGGAAGCCATCCTACGCCGTCCTCCTCTGGAACGGCACGGACATAACCCGCCTCAAACAAATTGAGCAGGTCTCCTTCCCTTCCCTGGAATACATAGAGGACATTTACCAGAAGCTCCACATCTACTATGAAATCCCCTATGAGGGAGGAGAAGGACGGATGCTGAAATTCGACATCAGGGAGTTCTGTAAGCGCTTCGGCCTTCAGCAGGCGCCGGCATGGTATGCAATCAAGTATATCGGCCGGGAGGGTCACTGGTCCATTGCAGAGGATGCCGATATTGACACCCGCGTGAAGATAGACATTGACCGCACGGCCCTTTACAGCGTAGACCTTCCGGATCCAAGGATGCCGGATGTCCTGGATGCCCTCATGAGAATGTACACCGGCATTTTCTCATTCGCTACGCCCATTGAGGAAGACGCTGTGGCAAGCCGCGCTGGAGTACCAGTATCGGCCCTCAGGCAGCTTCTGTACGGGCTTTCCGTAAATCACGTTATACGCTATATCCCCGCAGACCACGCCACAATAATATGCCTTGCGCATAACCGCCTCATGCCCGGAAACCTCCAGCTTAGCCCCCAGCGGTATAAACTCCTTAAGAGCACTTTCCATGAAAGGGTCCAGACCATGATGGATTACGCTGAGGAGGATACAGAATGCCGTTCACAGTTCCTTCTTCGCTACTTTGGCCAGATGGAAAGCGCCCTCTGCGGCAAATGCGACATCTGCCGCGCCGGGGCCGCAAAGCCAATGCAGATGAGGGAAAAGCTTGCGGCCTGGATATCCGCGATGGGCGGAAAATACACCCTGAAGGAGCTCAGGAGCTCCTTTGGAACTGCAGAGGATTCATACCTGGAAGTGCTCAGGGACATGATAGACAAGGGAGAAGTACCGGCGTATGGCAAGTAGGAAAGACATACTCCTTGGAATTCTCCGGGGAGGAGGACAGCTCACCACCGGGCAGCAGATAAAGCTGTGCCTTTCCATGAGCTATCCCGCAATCCTTGCGCAGCTCTCCTCCGTCATGATGCAGTACATAGATACTGCAATGGTTGGGCATCTGGGCCCGGCGGCGGGAGCGTCAATCGGCCTTGTATCCACCTGTCTGTGGCTTTTTGGTGGCTTCGGGATGGCAGCTACCAGCGGTTTTTCCGTGCAGGTTGCCCATGCAGTCGGTGCCAACAATTTTGAAGGAGCACGTTCTGTGGTACGCCAGGGCCTGGTGTGCGCGCTTGCATTCAGCGGCATCCTTGCGCTTATCGGCATCAGCCTTTCCCCCTTCCTTCCCGGATGGCTTGGCGGCGGCCCTGACATAAGCCGGGATGCCTCC
>CACXNH010000048.1 GCA_902768955.1 uncultured Bacteroidia bacterium
AAAGAACACGATGGTAAAGTACAGCAGGAAGATGGTGAGAGCACTCAGGATGGCGTTCATCGCATTCACGGCCACGGCCGCGTGGGCCGCATCCACCGGGATGGTGAAGAAACGGGCCAGCAGCTGGAACACGGGGTTTCCCGGAGGGTGACCCACTTCCAGCTTATATGACGATGCAATAAACTCCCCGCAGTCCCAGAATGATGCCGTGGGCTCTATGGTGGCCAGATACGTGGCGCACGATGCCACAAGCACCGCCACCGCAACTATCCAGTTCCACTTATTGAATGTTTTCCTGTCCATATCTATAAATAAAGTCTACAAAGATAACAAAATCTTTGCAGGCACACAACCGTCGCAGGTGGTGGCTCTTTCCGTCGCAGGTCCCTACCTGAATCGTCGCAGGTCGGGACGAGGATTGTCGCAGGTCTGGACGAGGATTGTCGCAGGTCTGGACGAGGATCGTCGCAGGTCTGCATTTTTGCTGTCACCTGCGACGGAAATCGGCCACAGAAGCAAAAAAACGTCGCAGGTCCTGAGAATTTTTCAGACCTGCGACGATTTAGGAGCTGACCTGCAACGCCCTACAGCGCGGCAAGAACGGCATCGCACACCTCACCAACAGTGGTGGGAAGCGGCGAATTGTCCGGGAAACGCATCTTGAACTTTTCCTCTGCGGCAAGGGAAAGGAGCATCATGGTAAGTGAGTCAATTCCAAGGCCGGTTGTAAGAGGGGTGTCAAAAGTTACATCGGTGAGGTCCGTGTTGGGCCTGATGACGGAAATAACTTCCTTAAGACCGTCAAAAACTTCCTGTCTGGTCATAACTTATACACGTGCTACTTTCATGCTGCCGGTGCGCTTGAAATCTTCTGTGCGCACGGTCATCTTGAGGATCCTGTGGGTGGTGGGAAGGGTGGCGTTCACCTTTTCCACAAGGGCCTGCATGTAGGCGTGAATCTCCTCAGGGGTCTTTCCGTCAAATGCGGGCATGAACGGGAGAATCTCAATTGCTATTACCTTTGAACCGTTGAGGTCGTCTTCCTTCACCATGGCATCACGGACGCAAGGGTCTGCGTAGAATGGCTCCTCAAGGCTTTCAGGGCTTACATTCTCACCGTTGGGGAGGATGATGAGGTTCTTGATACGGCCGGTGATGTAGAGGAAGCCTTCTTCGTCAAATCGGCAAAGGTCACCGGTGCGGAACCAGCCGTCCTCCGTGAATGCTTCTGCGGTACGTACGGGGTCCTTGTAGTAACCGGAGAACACGTTGTCTCCCTTTACAAGGAGTTCACCATCCACAAGCTTAGTCTCCTGACCGGGATAGATGCGGCCGATGGAAGTGGGCTTGCGGACAGCATCGGCATTGGCGGAAGTAAGGTTTGCCGTTTCCGTAAGGCCATAGCCGAAGCAGAACTCTACGCCAAGCTTGGTGAAAATATCCACAAGGCGCGGAGGCACGTTTGCAGCACCGGAGATGATCATGCGAAGCTCACCGCCAAGGAACTGAGGGCCGTACATCTTCACAAGGCCGGAGAGGATGTCGCAGATACCGGGGACAATCACCAGGAGGGTGGGCTTTATCATGGGCAGCTTGCCGATGGTTGCCTTCATATCCTCTGCGGTGAACAGGAGGTTACCGGTGTAGAAGCAGCCTGCCATGCCGGCGATGGCGCCGAATACGTGGCTAAACGGCAGGAGGGCGATATAGCGGTGTACGCCAATGACGTGACCGGGCTTGAAGATAGCATTATAGTTACCTCTCATGAGGGCCCTGTGGCTGAGCACGGCACCCTTGGGAGAGCCTGTTGTGCCACCGGTGAAGAAGATTGCGGCGGGGCTGTCAGGGTCTACGTCCAGGACTGCGGGAGCCTCAACGTCTGCAATGGAAGCGGCGGGAAGCACCTTGGTTCCCTGGATGCCTTCTGTGAGGGGCATGAACTCATCACGCACGAATATGGCGGCAATGTCAAACTTCATGCAGCAGCCAACCGCTGCGGGAGCGGGAAGCTGTGTGGGGAAAGTCATTGCAACGTATCCGGCCGATGTTATGGCAAGGTAAAGTTCTACTGCATCCTGGCTGTTACGGTCCCAGATGGCGATATGTGCGCCCTTGGGAAGGCCAAGGCCGCCAATGAAGGCCCTGCGGCGTGCGATGCGCTTTCCAAGCTCTTCATAAGTGATGGTGTTTGTCTGATCGCTGAGAGCAGGTTTATCTGCATACTGCTTGGGGAACCAGTCCACAAACTGACCCATTGTGGGGAGATAAGGTATGCTTTCAAACTCCTCCTTGGGGAGCATGTTGTGGAAGTACTCTGTGTTTGTCATTATTTGTTTGGTTTTGGGTTTTGTAACTTCTGCGATGTCTTTTACGTATGAACGCCTTCTCTGGTACATACGGGTGTCAAAGTTGTCCCAGAGGGACTGGACCTTATGGTTTTCCTCCAGCTGGGGATTCATGAGCATGTGCTTGATGCCCAGGCGGATGTAATTCTCCATCAGGTATTTGAACATAAGGAGAGCGGCTCCCTTTGCCTGGTATTCAGGAAGGATGCCGATAAGAAGGGCCTCCGTGGTGTCATTGCGCTTGGGAGAGAGGGCGGGAAGGAGGTGTATCCATCCGAAGGGAAGGATACGGCCCTTGGCCTTTCTTACTGCGGCCGATATATGAGGCATTGTGACGGTGAAGCCCACAAGTTCATCTTTCTCGTTGACCACAAAGGCCACAAGGTCCTTGTTCAGGACCGGAACATACTGGTTCACATATCCGTCTATCTGCTTCTGGGTGAGTTTTGTGTACTCATACAGGCCGGCAAAGGCCTCGTTGAGCACATGGAACATCTCACGGCCGCGCTTTGCCATTTTTCTGATGGTGCCGGCGGTATAGATGCGGATGCCGAAACGCTCGGATATCTTATCGGCAAAATTGAACATGGCGGGGAGCTCCGAGGGGATGTCCATCACCCTCTGGGTCCAGTCCACGTCCTTGGTGAAGCCAAGGCGCTCCAGATATTCCGGATAATAGGGATAGTTGTATATGACGGTGAAAGGACTCTCATTCTCAAAGCCTTCCACAAGGAGACCTTCACGGTCCATGTCCGTAAAGCCAAGGGGGCCTTTTATTTTGGTGGCGCCCCTGTCCTTACCCCACTGAGTGACGGCATCTATGAGGGCCCGGCAAACTTCAAAATCCTCAATGAAGTCTATCCATCCAAAACGGACGGAGTTCTCATTCCACTTCTTATTTGCGTTGTGATTGATGATGGCGGCTACGCGGCCGGCAATCTTGCCGTCTTTGTAGGCAAGGAACAGTTCACGGTCACAGAACTCCAGGGAGGGATTGTCACTGCCCAGGGACTTGTATTCGTCGTCTTCAAATGCAGGGACCCATTTGTCAGATCCCTTGTAAAGCTCCAAAGGAAAATCAATGAATTCCTTGAGCATTTTCTTCCCGTTTACGGGAACTACGGTTAGAGCGGTTTTAGTCATATCGTACAAAGATAGCAATTATTTCTCACCAATGAAAAGCCTGCAAAGGCCAAAAGTGAAATTACGATGCTTAACGTTATGAAAACCAGCCCCTTCCATCATGGCGCAGAAGGTCTCGGGAGGGGGGAATGCATACACAGATGCCGGCAGATAACGATATGCCGCACGATTTCCTGAGATGAGGCCGCCGATAAGCGGCAGGATGCGCTTGAAATAGACATTGTATACAGACCTTATAAAAGGCTTTTCCGGGATGCCCAGTTCCAGGATGACGGCACGGCCGCCGGGCTTCAGGACGCGGAGGAATTCTTCCAGACCCTTTTTCCTGTCCTCGAAGTTCCTTATGCCGAACGCGCAGGTGACGCGGTGAAAAGAATTGGCCTCAAAAGGCATGTGGAGGGCATCGGCCTGCAAAAGCTTAATGCGGTCATGGACGCCTTCACGGGCGGCTTTGCGCATAAGGGGCTCCATCATTCCGGCCGATATGTCAATGCCGGTGACCCTTCCGCCCGGCTCCATGGCCTTTGCTATGGCTATCGTGCTGTCGCCGGTGCCGCACGCCACGTCCAGGATCTGCTGCTGAGTACCGTCCACAATTTCCTTCAAGGCTTTTTTCCGCCAGATATTGTCAATACCCAGGGACATGATGTGGTTGAGGCGGTCGTAGGACGGCGCGATGTCATTGAACATCTTCTCTATTTTCTCTTTCTTCATACTTTGGTTGCTTGATGCGCTCCGGGGAGCGCCGGCCGGATCCGGGATCCTTAAGGCACAGGATCATAGCCGCTTCCGCCCCAGGGATGACACCTCAGGATGCGCTTCACGGAAAGGTACAGCCCCTTGACAGGGCCGTGCTTCCGGAAGGCTTCCAGGGCATACTGGGAGCAGGTGGGGGTGAATCGGCAGGTGGGAGGCGTAAAAGGGCTGATGCACAGCTGGTAGAACTTGATAAGCACCACCGCCGGGAAAATAAGCACTTTCTTTATGTTGTCACCTAACTGACTCATTATCAAATACTTGATGGTATAGCGGTGCACGTCCAGGTGCACCCCTATACCTGTAAATTGCTCTGTTTCAGGGGGTTAAGCGCCAGGAGGATGGTGGTCATGTGGGCGTAAATCACCTCATAGGGCAGGACCTCCGGGACGGTGTAGATGAAAAGGATATCTGCCGGGGCCGATAAAAGCCCTTTCTGATGCCGATACGCCTCCCTGATACGCCGCTTCAGCAGATTACGCTTCACCGCCCGCTTGAAAAGCCGCTTTGGCACCGACACCACAATCCTGGACACACCGGCATCTGCGTGCGTAGGGCTGGCGTTGCAGGAGGAAAATTGGTTTTTCGGGCACCGTCCCGAAAAATAATTGTCTTCCGGCGCCGGGAGAGCAGATGCCCGGTCAAGGCCGGGCGGGACGGACGAGTCAAGGCCGGGCAGGACGGAGACCTGGTCCTGGGGCCGAAGGATGTATTTACAACGGAGACACCCGGAAGAAAGTCCCTTTCCGCGTTCAAAGAGAGCGGAGACAGCCGCCTGGCCGCTCAAGCGCTCACTTTTAGGAAGGGTTTCAGACATTACAGGCTTTCCAGATATAATTCTATGGCGCGTGCAACGGAAGGGGCCTCCGGGGTGGGAGCCTTTACATCAATCCTGAGGCCGGCGTCTTCCATGGCCTTCACGATGGTCTTTCCAAAAGACACCATCTTGATGTCTCCCTGCTGAAAATCCGGGAAGTTCTCCTGGAGAGACTTGACGTCTGCCACATTATAGAAGACAATCATGTCAAAGGACTTGATGTCCACTGCCGACAAATCCTGACTCACGGACTTCACAAACACGCCCGTGGTATAATCCAGGCCTTTCTTTCCAAGGAGGGTGGTGAGGGCGTCCTGGGAGGAGTTGTCACTGGTTGTGACAAGGAATTTCTCTCCTTTATGCTTGGGGCCGATAAGATCCACAACGCTCTCCGGAGTTCCGTTGCCGAAGAAAATCTTGCGCTTACGGTATACGATATGCTTCTGCAGATACATGGCCACGGCCTCTGTGGTGCAGAAGTATTTCATAGTTTCAGGAATCTTGTTGCGGAGTTCCTCTGCCAGGGAGAAAAATGCGTCTATTGCATGCCTTGAAGAGAAAATGATTGCCGTGTAATCCAGAATGTTGATGCGCTGGGCGCGGAATTCACGTGAAGTGAGGGGCTCTATTTGGAAAAAGGGGCAAAAAGTAAACTCTACTCCGAATTTTTGAGAAACGGCCTGATACTGCGTGAGAACGCGCGGAGCGTTCTGGGAAACCAAAATCTTACTGATGCTCATTCTGTCTTTCTAGCGCTACAAAACCACCGCTGAAACAACCAGCGCAGCAGTGGGAATTAATTCAAGCGCGCAAAGGTACAAAAAAAGTGCGAATCCACCGCAAGATAATGATAAAATTTGTGCTTTGCGGATTAGAAAAACGAAATACACCACAACCAGCAGGACATACATTACACTCCTGATTATCACATCTTTGGCATCCACCACGGTAAGCACACCCAGAGCCGGAAGTGCAATGAGCATAAAGATTATGAAGAACGTGTAAATTACCCTGTGTGCAAGGCGGAAATATTCATAACGGCGGCGGGGCTTCAGGATAATGTAAATGACAGCCCTGAGGGTGATGTAAGCTCCAAGGACGCCCGCATTTGCCAGAAGGCGCCAAGCCATAGGGAGCTGATGCATGAAGGAAGGGTCATAGAGCCTGTAGCGGTACATTATAAGAACTGCGGGGACCAGCAGGATATATGCAAACATATCTCTGTCACGGGTAATCCTCACGCTGAATTCCAGAGCCTCCGAGCCGCGCGCGCGGAACACGGCATCGGCCAGATACGGGGTAAGGTGGAAGAAAGTGGGCAGAAGCGCCAGCGCCACTGCCACAAATACCACCATTATGATGTTGACTAACATCAGTTGCCCCTTTTTGCGTTGTACCCGAGACTCTTCAGAATTTCCACAACCTTGTCACGGAAGTCTCCCTGGATGGTTATTTCGCCGTCCTTGGCGCTGCCGCCAACTCCTATTTTTGTTTTGAGGGTGCGGCCAAGCTCCTTGAGGTCATCGGCCTTTCCAACAAAACCGGTGATAAGGGTCACCTGCTTGCCGCCGCGGTTACGTCTGTCTATCCCAACTATGAGGCGCTGCTTCCCCGGTGGAAGGGTCTCTTCCTCCGGGGTTACGGCAGTCTCATACTTGAAGTCCGGATTTGTGGAATAAACCACGCCCAGACGGTCTTTCCAATCTCCTCCAGCCATTATCTTCCGCGTCCGGCAGCGTCAATGAGGTTCCTGAGGTGGGCGTTGAGGGAATCGTTGCCGATAAGATCCTCAAGCCCCACGTGCATGCGATATCGCCAGTAGTGGCGGGGAATGGCGGGGATGTTGATGCGTTCGTCGGAGGGATTGCCCTGGTAACGCACCTCTCCGTCCGTAGCCAGCCAGTCCTGCAGTGGCAGGATGGCAAGCATGGCGGGGGATTTCATGTGCTGGGAAACCACAAGATCGGCAACCCAGGGCTCGCAGAAGTAAGGGGCGTCTCCCTCGCAGCCAAGCATCTCATTGTAAAACTTCTGGGTGGCCTCACGGTCCTCTTCCCACCATGCCCTGAGCGGTGAGGTATCATGGGTACCGGTGGCACAGACGCACCAGTAGGGATACCAGGCGGGATTTGCAAAGGCGTCCTTGGGATCCTTGGGCATACGCTGGATTTCCAGGCTCAGGATATTGAGTTCATCCATTACTGAAGGAACGCAGGCCGGAATCATGCCAAGATCCTCTCCGCAGGCAAGCATGCCCGTTGAGCGGAGAAGTGCAGGGAGTTTACGCATGGCGCTGTCTCTCCAGAAGTCATTGTGGCGGTGCCAGAAGAAGTCATTGTACAGTTCATTGTAGCGGTGCTTGAGCCACTCCGGCAGCCATGCGTAGGCCTGTGTAAACTGGGCCGATATACGGGGATGCCAGTGATCCTTCTGGCGGGGATCCTCCACGAACAGGCGGTCAGTGCCCTCTCCTGCGGCAGGGTCAAAGCCCTGGGAACGGAGGTCATCTCCGGAATACGGAAGGGCCGGAGAGAAGTGCCCCATAAGGCCGCTGGTGTACTCTGAGGGAATTTCCCAGATGCGGAAGAAGCCAAGGATGTGGTCTATGCGGAAGGCATCAAAGTACTGGGCCATCTTGCCCATGCGGGCCTTCCACCAGGCATAACCGTCCTTTGCCATCTCTTCCCAGTTGTAGGTGGGGAAGCCCCAGTTCTGGCCGTCTGCGCTGAATGCATCCGGCGGTGCGCCGGCCTGGCTGTCCATGTGGAAGAGGGCGGGATGCTGCCAGGCGTCTGCGCTCACGCGTGAAACGCCAATGGGAAGGTCTCCCTTGATGGCCACCCCGTGAAGGTGGGCATATTTCACGGCGTCTTTCAGCTGACGGTCCAGGAGGAACTGTAGGTAGCAGTAGAAGCCAACTTCCTGAGGGTGCTCCTCAGTGAAGGAATCTGCCTTCTTGGCACTGTAGGTGGAATACTTGCCCCACTGGGAGAAATCAGGAGTACCGTGGATGTCCCTGAGGACGCTGAAAACGGCGTAAGGGAGGAGCCACTCCTTGTTTTCCTCTACGAAGGCGGCGTATGCTGGAGACTCTGTGTCCTTCTGGACGGCGTAGTGCTTCCTGAGAATATCAAGCTTTGCCTCATTTACGGCTTCATAGTCTATCTGGGGAAGATTTTCAAGCTCCTGTTGCTTTGCCTTGTATGCGGCAGTTTTACGGATACCGGCCTCTGGCAGATGGATGAACTGAGGATGAAGGGCGAACGAGCTCACGGCGTTGTAGGGATAGGAATCCTTCCAGGTGTGAGTCATGGTGGTATCATTGACCGGCAGAAGCTGGATTACGTTCTGATGGGTCTGGACGGCCCAGTCTACAAGACGCTTGATGTCATTGAATTCACCTACGCCAAAGCTGTCCCTGGTGCGGAGAGAGAACACGGGAACGGCAACGCCTGCGCCCCTCCAGGGCTCTGTGGGGAAGCCGGGCGTAAGGTCTGCGATCACAAGCTGGGTGTCCTTTGCAGGAACCTCTGCGAAGAAGTGATTGGGGCCGTCTTCCCAGCGCTTGATGGCTTTGGTCTTGGTATCTACAATAACAAATTTGTATTCCATGGGTTCCTTCACGTCCATTGTGAGGAACCACCAGGGGAAGATACCGTCTTCCATGAGGTGGACCTTCTTCCAGTTGCCAAGGCCGTTTCCAGTTCCCACAAGTGCCAGGGATTCATTGGAGCGGACCTCCGGAGCGGGAACGTGGAAACTCACGTTCCCCCTTTGACCGGCTTCTGGCTGGGGATTACGGAAGGATGCGCCATTTGGCCTTCTGAAGATTACGTCACTGAAGGCCGATGAATAGAAGGCGGAGTTTGACGGCTTGTCCTGCCAGCGGGAGCGTACGATTATGTTTTTGCCTGCCGACGGAGACTTGTACGTGTGGCCGCGCCACTCCCTCTTTATAACATGTCCTTCACGGACAATCTCAAAGGAGAAGGTGTCTCCTTCCTTGAGGTCACGGCCGGTCAGGACAATCTGCCACAGGCCGCCGAAGGAGTATTGCATGGGAACGCGGCGCTTCCCAATCCTGAGGTGAATGGTCTCTCCCCAGGAGGTATGATATTGCAGTTGGATGTTAATGGTCATAATGCGCGTTATTAACTCACTAAATTTAGTGATTTTGCAGGGACTTACAAAACATTCCGTTATCTTTGTGGAAGAAAAGAGTATTTTTTACGACGAATGAAAACCGCAACGGTAGTCAAAAACGCCGGAAGCCATTATCTTCTGAGCCAGCTGCCCGCCTGGAACGTGTTCCCGGCGGTGCTAAGGGGCGTGCTCCGTCTGGGGGCGGGAAAGACCACAAACCCGGTTGCAGTGGGAGATATCGTATCCTATGAGGAAGGGCAGGACGGGGTGGCCGTCATAACTTCAGTACTTCCCCGCCGCAATTACGTCATACGCCGCAGCACCAATCTGTCCCGCCAGGCGCACATCATTGCAGCCAACGTGGACATGGCTTATATTGTTGTGTCACTGTATTTCCCCGAGGTAAAACTGCCGTTCCTGGACAGGGTTCTTGTAACATGTGAGGTATACGGCATTCCGGCCACCATAGTGCTGTCAAAAACAGATATGTATGCAGCGGAGGCACCTGAGGCTATATCGGCCTTCCATAATATATATGAGAAAGCGGGATATCCGGTCATCGAGACATCCGTCGTGACCGGAGAGGGCGTGGATGAGCTTCGGGGCGCCTGCCGTGGCCGGGTGAACCTTTTCTCAGGAGAGTCCGGAGTTGGAAAGTCCTCCCTCATCAAGGCGCTGGACGCTTCGCTTGATCCAAAAATCGGGGATATATCGGCCGTACACCTTCAGGGCAAGCACACAACTTCCCTCTATGAGATGTATCCCCTGGCCTCCGGAGGCTATGTAATTGATTCACCGGGGCTCAGGGGCTTCGGCCTGGTAGACCTTGAAAAAGAGGAGATTGCACGCTACTTCCCGGAGATGCTTCGGGTTTCCGAAGGCTGCAGGTTCACCCCCTGCACGCATACCCACGAACCCGGCTGCGCCGTGAAGGAGGCCGTCTCAGAGGGTATTATTTCCCAGGAGCGATACAACTCCTATCTTGGCATGCTGGAAGAGGACAAGAAATTCCGGTAGTTGTCATTCTGAACGCCACCCTCTGTCATTCTGAACGCCGCCCTCTGTCATTCTGAACGCCACCCTCTGTCATTCTGAACGCTACCCTCTGTCATTCTGAACGAAGTGAAGAATCTACACAAGGAAATCCTCTCCCTGGCAGTCCCCAGCATACTTGCCAACATAACCGTCCCGCTGGTGGGGATGGCAGATATCGCCGTAGCAGGCCACCTCGGCGGCACCGCGGCAGGGGCCGGAGCAGCAGGGGTCGGAGCAGCAGGGGTCGGAGCGGCAGGGGTCGGGGCAGCAGGGGTCGGGGCAGCAGGGGTCGGGGCAGCAGGGGTCGGA
>CACXNH010000049.1 GCA_902768955.1 uncultured Bacteroidia bacterium
TTGTTTATGGGTTTTACTCCCGGCAATTTAGCCAGGAGTAAAACGCGTAAACACTTGATTTCAAGACACTTAACAAAAACGGTGTTTGGTGGATGCAAGCGCTTAGCACATTCTATTAACGCCTGAAGGATGGTGGTTTCCAGGAAGAGGGATATGCCGGAGCGAATTGGCAAAAAAGGGATTGCGCGCGGGCCTGGCGGAGGGAGCGGTCCCGCGTGCGCGGGATTGCGGAACTTGTTCGACGACGTTAGACACGCCGAAGGCGGGACTAAAAGGAGGAGTTGTGACGCAAAGCGACCGGAAAAGCCCCTTTTTTGACATTTGAGCGGAGGCATACCCTCTTCCCGAAAACCCTACACTCAAAAGCTGGTGACAGCTAAGTGGTTAACGCTCAGCCGTTTACACGATTCTTTGGGATTACCGGTTTTCCCAAAGAATCCCGTAAGTAATTGACAACCAGCAAACTAGTTGCCACCACCACGGCATAATGCATAGTGAGGTGAACTGGAACAACTGCCACCACCACGGCATAACGCATAGTGAGGTGAACTGGAACAACTGCTACCACCACGGTTCTACACTGAAGTGCTATTTGGCGGGGAATGCGCTGGATAAGGTCTATAGGAAGTATGAGGAATTAAAACAAACCTTTACAACCGACTTTTGACATTGCCCCGTCATTATGATACCAAATAAATTGAAGCACGTACAATTACAACAATTTCTACCAGAAACAGTTCTGGTAGAAACCTCTATAAAACAACTGTAAATAAAGCACTTGGACCCAACCGAACAGAGAGAACGACTGTGGAGGGATTACTGCTCCAACAATGAAATTACTGCTCCAGGCGGGGCTTTGCGTAATCCACGGTGAGGCGGAAAACCTTTTTGCGGGATGAGGGGGCTTCAAACATGGCGTCTCCCATGATGCGCTCACAGATACTCCTGAGGCCCCTGGCGCCAAGTTTGTTCTTGATGGAAGTGTCCACAATGAGGTCCAGGACATCCGGATCAATCTCAAGTTTCATCCCGTCTATCTCAAAGAGTTTCTGATACTGTTTGAGAAGGGCGTTCTTTGGCTCAGTGAGGATGCGCTTCAGGGAATCCCTGTCAAGCTGGTCAAGGTATGTGACCAGGGGTAATCGGCCCACAATCTCAGGGATAAGGCCGTACGCACGGAGGTCCATGGCATCTACGTACTGAAGGAGATTGTCCTTTGCAATACGCTGCTTCTCCTCTGCGCCAAAACCTATGATCTGGGTGTTCTTCCTCTGGGCGATATGCCTCTCAATGCCTTCAAAGGCGCCTCCGCAGATAAAGAGGATGTTCTGGGTATTGACGTGGATGAACTCTTGTTCAGGGTGCTTGCGGCCGCCCTTGGGGGGAACGTTCACTATGCTTCCCTCAAGGAGCTTTAGCATTGCCTGCTGCACGCCTTCCCCTGAAACGTCACGGGTGATGGAAGGGTTGTCGCTCTTACGGGCAATCTTGTCTATCTCATCTATGAACACAATGCCGCGTTCTGCCTTCTGGAGATCGAAATCGGCCTCCTGAAGGAGCCTTGTGAGAATGCTCTCCACGTCCTCTCCCACATAACCGGCCTCTGTAAGCACCGTTGCGTCCACAATGGTAAACGGTACGTCAAGCATCTTGGCGATGGTACGCGCAAGGAGGGTTTTACCGGTGCCGGTGGGGCCCACCAGGAGGATATTGCTCTTTTCAAGCTCCACGCCGTCCTGGGGTTTATCTATGAGATTGTGCTGAACCCTCTTGTAATGATTGTACACGGCAACGGAGAGCACCTTTTTGGCGCGGTCCTGGCCAATTACGTATTGGTCCAGATACTCCTTTATCTCCTGAGGTTTGGGACATTTGCCCAAAGAGGCCGATGCCGCCCTGGAAGCCCTTGAGCCCTCTATCTCCTTCACATAATCTGCGGCAAGGGCGGCACAGTCACTGCAGATGTAACCATCCACGCCCTGCAGAAGGAACGGGACTTCGGAGTCCTGCCTGCCGCAGAACATGCAGTGATTATGGGTTTTCTTACCGGCCATTACTTACGCTTGCGAAGGATCTCGTCAACCATACCGTACTCCAGGGCCTCCTGGGCGGTCATCCAATAGTCACGTTCTCCGTCCTGAGCCACCTTCTTGTAGGGCTTTCCTGTGTGCTCTGAGATGATTGTGAAGAGTTCCGTACGGGTTTTCTCAATCTCCTTTGCCGCGATGAGGATTTCTGTAGCCTGGCCCTGGGCACCGCCAAGAGGCTGGTGGATGAGGACGCGGCTGTGAGGAAGCGCGCTGCGCTTTCCCTTTTCACCTGCGCATAGAAGCACGGAGCCCATTGATGCAGCCATTCCGGTGCAAACCGTTGCCACATCAGGCTGAACAAGCTGCATGGTGTCATAGATGGCAAGGCCGCTATGAACCTGACCTCCGGGAGTGTTGAGATACAGGGTAATGTCGGCACCCGGATCCTTGGAAGCAAGGAAAAGCAGCTGGGCCTGGATGATGTTGGCTACGTCGTCATCAATAGGAACACCGAGGAAAACGATACGGTCCATCATGAGGCGGCTGAAAACATCCATCTGGGCGACATTCAGCTGACGCTCCTCCGTGATTGTAGGGTTTATGTATCCGTCATAAACGGATGAATAACGAGAAAGGGTCATCGAACTGATGCCCCTCGCTCTTACTGCATATTTTTCAAATTCAGTCATAATATGAGATTTCTCGACTCGCTTCGCTCGCTCGAAATGACAATTACTTTAATTCACGGAATTTCTCCATGGAGATTTTCTTGTTCTGGAGGGTGACTTCCTCACGGACGCGTGCGATGGCGGCGTTGTCCTCGCACTGCTCCTCAAGACGGCGGTACTGGTTCTGGTCCTGGAGGATGTTCTCTGCGGAAGACTCAATGAGGTTCTGAGGCACACCGCCCATTCCGTACATTGCGTACTGGTATGCAACATAGGAAAGAGCCGCCTGCTTGACATCATCACGGGTAACCTTCAGATTGAATTTCTGCATGATGTAGCCGCGTACAAGCTGCCACTTGAAATCCTCTATGAATGCGGGGAATTCCTTCTCTACCTGGTCTGCGCTGAACTTGCCCTCATTGACGTACACAAGCCACCTCTTGAGGAATGCCTCAGGAAGTTCCAGGCCGGCCTTTTCAACAAAGTACTTGCGGACATCCGTGCCAAAACGGTAGTTTGCTTCCTGCTCGTGGGAAGCCTTGATGCGCCCTGTAATCTTCTCCTCAAACTGCTCCTCAGTGGTAACTGCCCCCTCTCCGAACATCTTGTCCCAGGTTTCCTGGTTTGCCTCTGCGGCAACGAAAGTCTTGACGTTCACAACGGTGAAGGTGAACATGGGATCAAGGGTTGCAAGCTGGGCTTTGTCCACCTTGAGCATAGCAGCGCGGTCTGTCTCATTGGTGAAAGCGGCGTTCACGTCCATCTGGAACTTGTCTCCTGCCTTCTTGCCGATGAATGCGCCACGCGCTTCCTCTGCAACCTGTGCGATGGAAACGTACACGCCCTCTGCCTTGTGACCCTCATTCTCGATATCGGCCACAATGTAGTCGTTCTCTCCGGCCTTCTTGCCTTCCTGGAGGGAACCGTACTGCTGGAGCATCTGGTCACGGGTGGCCTTCTTCTCTGCGGCGGTGATGTTTATGTCGTAATAGACAACTTTGTCGTCCTTATTCACCTCAAAGTTGAGTTCAGGAGTCTGGGCGATGTCAAACTTGAAGGTGAAGTCCTTTCCGGCCTCCCATGCAAGCTGGGGCTGATCCTCTGAAGGCATAGGCTCACCAACGACGCGGATTTTCTCGTCCTTGATGAACTTGTCAAGGGAATCACCCACCATACCGTTAACGCTCTCATAGAGGGCCTGGTCTCCGTACATGCGCTGGATAAGGCCGACAGGTGCCATTCCACGGCGGAAACCTTTGATATCTGCTTTACGACGGTATTCATTGAGGCGCTTTTTCAGCGGCTCTGCGTAGTCTGCTGCCGCAATCTCGATGGTAACCTGATAGTTCAGGGCATCGGGCTGGTTCTTAGTTACGTTCATAGTATTTATATATTATTATTTCTTTCTTCAATCGGGGCGGCAAAGATAGGAAAAAAATGCCGAAGTATCAACCTCTGCGCTTGGGATAGCTCACCCTCCCGTGATATATCTGCTGCAGATATGTCTTCAGCATGCGCTTCATGAGGTTGAGGTCATGGATGGTGATATCTGCGTCTTCAAGCTGACCGGCCTTTTCCTTACCTGCGACAATGCCCTCCACAAAGCGGTCGCAGGATTCCGTGGAGAAGTCCTTGAGCGTCCTGGAAGCGGCCTCGATGGAGTCACATACCATAAGGATTACCTCCTCCTTGGTTGTGGGCTTATGGCCATGATAGTAGAATTCCGCAACATCGGAGGGGTCACCGCCCTCGTTGAGGTACTTATTGAGGAAATATCCTGCCGGAGAAGTGCCGTGATGGGTGCGGATGAATGCCTGGATTTCCTTGGGAATACGGTTTTCCTCTGCAATTGCAAGGCCGTCATCAACGTGTCTGATAATGTCTATTGCGCTTTCCTTGTATGATTTGCCCTGATGATAGGAAGCTGCCTCGGGGATGGCGCTCTGGTTCTCTACAAAACACATTGGATTCTGCATCTTGCCAAGGTCATGGTACAGGGCCGCCGCCCTCAGAAGCTGTACATTTGCATCCGTTGCACGGCCCACTGCATCTACCATATTCATTACCTGGAGGCTGTGCTGGAAGGTTCCGGGAGCCTTTGCGGAGAGTTCCTGAAGAAGAGGATTGGAGGTATCGGCCAGTTCAATGAGCCTTGTGACGGACACCAGGTTGAATACCTTCTCAAAGAGGTAAATCAAGGGATAAAGGGCAACTGTTGCGACAGAGCCTATGAAAATGAGGATGATGTCCATCCACCAGGCCGAGTTGCTTCCAACGTCTATGAGGCGGAAGCCCGTGTAGATGAGGATTTCCACGCCGAAGATGATGGCGGCGTTGAGGAACTGCCTCCAGCCCTTGCTGAAGTATCCGAAAGTCTCTATGGTCACGGTCCCGGCCGCAAGATACATCACGAAAAGCTCCATTCCGTTGCCACAGAAAATCAGAAGGGGCAGCAGGATTACCATATAAAAAGGCATCACCAGCCTCTTGCGGAAAAATGCCAGCAGGTACAGGGCAAACACCGGATAAGGGATGATGAACTTGAGGTGAGGCACCGTTTTTTCACAGATGAATGTAATGGCCGATGCCAGGATGAAAATTGTGAGAAGGTAATAATACCTCTTGCGGTCCTGGAACACCAGGCTGTTTGTGAAATACACCACAAGGTACAGGATTGCCACAAGGGCAAGTGCCAGAAGGAAATTGCCAAGGTACAGGAGTATCCTGGGGCCGCTGTAGCCGTATACCTTATTGTATTCTTCTTTGTAACTGTCCAGGATCTGGGCTATCTCAGAAGTGATGATTTCCCCGCGGGAAACAATCTTTTCATCTGATTTGACATACCCGAGCGTAGGAGAAATATAGTCTGAAGAGCCCGCGTGAGTGAGCTCTGTCATGGCCTTGTCAAAGATGAGGTTGGGAACTATTGCCGAATACACTCCCGTGCGGCGGAAAAGCGAATCCAGATTGACCGAGGGGTAGGTCTTGGCCACCATTGCTACAAGCTGGTCACGGGCTTCAGAGACCTTGTATACCTCCGAGCTCGGATACTGCTGGGCCCTCTTGTCTTTCTGGACAGAGATGAGTTCCGCAGAGATTTCTGCCGATCCCCTGTCAAGTTTTACGCGGGCGTCTGAGATGACACCCTTGGCGTAGATGTCCCCGAGGCGCGTCACAACCGTGGGTCTGAGATTGTTATGACCGCCAAGATCCAGGCTCTGGACAGTTTTTACAACGTTGGAGACAACCTCTTCAGAATACTTGTAGTACGGGACGATTATTGTTCCGGCGTGCTCCCTCTCTTCCTGGATCTGTTCCTCCGTCTTGAGTATGGGGAAATCGAACTGGGAGATAAGGGTTTCATAGGGCCAGGGAGTTCCTTTCTTGTAGTCATAATTGAATTTCGCGGTCCTTGGCATGAGTAGCACAAGGACTGCGAAAACAAAGACAAGCGGCAGAATCCTCTGCGAGAATCTAGGCATCGATATTTGCATAGTGCGCGTTTTCTTCGATGAAGGCACGGCGCGGCGGGACGTCGTCTCCCATGAGCATGGAGAAGGTACGCTCTGCGTCTGCGGCATTCTCAATGGTAATCTGGCGGAGAACGCGCCTTGAAGGATCCATGGTGGTTTCCCAGAGCTGGGTGTCACTCATTTCACCAAGACCTTTATAGCGCTGTACCGTAACGCCCTTGTCCGTGCCGCGGCCAAGTTCTGCGGTAGCGGCCTCTCGCTGGGCGTCTGTCCAGCAGTAACGCTCCTCCTTGCCCTTTTTCACAAGATAGAGCGGCGGAGTGGCAAGGTACACGTATCCGTTCTTGATAAGGTCAAACATGTAACGGAAGAAGAAAGTAAGGATGAGGCAGGCGATGTGGGAACCGTCAACATCGGCATCCGTCATGATGATAACCTTGTGATAACGGAGCTTGCTGAGGTCCATGTGCTTTTCTCCGGATTCATCTTCCTGGGCCACCGTTACACCAAGTGCTGTGTAGATGTTCCTCACTTCCTGGCTTTCGAAGGCGCGGTCCTGGGCGGCTTTTTCCACGTTGAGGATTTTACCGCGGAGAGGAAGTATGGCCTGGGTACGGCGGTCACGGCCCTGCTTGGCGGTACCGCCTGCGGAGTCTCCCTCTACAAGGAAGAGTTCGCATTTCTCGGGGTCATGGTCTGAGCAGTCTGCAAGCTTACCGGGCATTCCGGCGCCTCCCATAGGGGTTTTCCTCTGGACCATCTCACGGGCCTTGCGGGCTGCGGCGCGGGCCGTTGCGGCAAGGACAATCTTCTCCACTATGGTTTTTGCCTCCTTGGGGTGCTCTTCAAGGTACTGGTCCATTGCGGCAGCTGTGGCCTGGGATACGGCCGATGTTGCCTCAGGATTGCCCAGCTTTGTTTTGGTCTGGCCCTCGAACTGAGGTTCGGCCACCTTTACGGAAATGATGGCGGTGAGGCCCTCGCGGAAGTCCTCAGGACTGAGGTCTCCTTTGAACTTTGAAAGGAGGTTGTTTTTCTCTGCGTAATTTTTCAGGGAACGGGAAAGGCCCATCTTGAAGCCCTGGAGGTGGGTACCGCCTTCAATTGTGTGGATATTGTTCACGTATGAATAGATACGCTCGCTGAAGCCGGTGTTGTACTGGAGGGCTATGTCAATGGGAATTACTTTATCCGAATTTACGGTGATGGGCTCAGGGATAAGCTTGGGAGCACCGGCATCAAGGTAATCTATGAATTCCTTCAGGCCCTGCTCACTGTAGAAAACATCCGAGCGGAAAACCTGCTTTCCGGTGGCCTTGCGCTCACCGTCTTCTGCGGTTTCAAATTCATCTACCTTTTCACGGAGATCCGTGAGGCTTATACGGATACCCTTGTTGAGGTATGCAAGCTCACGGAGGCGGTTTGCCAGGGTGTCATATTTGTAAACAATGGTTTGTGTGAAGATGGAGGGATCCGGGTGGAAAGTGATGGTGGTACCGGTATCCTCTGACGTTCCTACAACCTGGACGTCCGTGATGGGCTTGCCCTTGGAATATTTCTGGACAAAGATTTTGCCTTCACGGTGAATCTCTGCAACCAGAAGGTCACTGAGGGCGTTCACGCAACTTACGCCTACACCGTGCAGGCCACCGGACACCTTGTAGCTGTTCTTGTCAAACTTACCGCCGGCATGGAGCACCGTGAGAACAACCTCAAGGGCGCTGCGGTGCTCTTTCTCATGCATCCCGGTGGGGATGCCGCGGCCGTTGTCCCTTACGCGGATGGAATTATCTTCAAGGATGTGGACGTCTACGTCTGTACAGTAGCCGGCCATGGCCTCATCTATACAGTTGTCTACAACCTCATATACAAGATGGTGAAGGCCGCGCTCCCCGATGTCACCGATGTACATGGAAGGGCGTTTGCGCACGGCCTCAAGGCCTTCAAGAACCTGGATACTGTTTGCCGAATACTGCTGTTCGGCCTCTTTTATTTGCTCGATATCTGCCATTTTAATACGTATTCTCTAAAACGTACAAAGATAGCAAAAAACGGGCGGAAAAACAATAGGGAGAAGCTACAAAATGAGCCTTGCCCCAACTGTGAAAAAGATACCTTTTTCGGCGTAGAACGGGACCCTCTGGACAGTCTGGTCAAGAAGGTTTCCCATCTTGAGCCAGAGGCCCAGTTTACGGGTCATCTGGATGTCTCCGAGAAGGCCCAGATCCAAATAACCGGGAAGGCTTCCAAGCACTGCAGTCCTTTCAGTCTGTCCTTCCAGGGTAACGCCGGCATGAATGCGGCCACCCCAGTTGTAAACCACCTTTGCATTACCCTCAAACATTGCGGGAGCGAAGAGGCGCTCAGAGTTTATGGATGTCTTGCGGAAAAGGACGTTGGCTTCAGCGTCTATCCTGTCCCCCTTCCAGCCGCTTTCAAGCCGGGCATAGAACATGTGATACTTGTCCAGATATCCGAATGCCGGGGTAAAGGCGTTTGTAAAGCCCCAGAGAAGAGAGTTTGCCCTGAAGGCATAACCGGCCCGTAAATCAAAGTGGAAACGTGCAGAGATATTGCCACGGGTGCCGATTGCAGCATTGACAGGTTCTGCCGATGCATCCATCTGCCCGGCGAAAGCAGCCAGGAAAGGATTATTATCGGCCATGGACTCTATTGTATTCATTACATGGCCTCCGGTTACCTGTGCATAGAGAGTTACGTTGTCCGGGATAAGGCAGTAGGAGATACGTACATCCGGGAACAGGGGGAACTTCCAGGGATGTGCGGCCATAGGGTAGAACGTGGGATCGGAGCGGAAGATGAATGACACCTTTGCCCCAAGGTCAAATGTGAAATCCCCGTTCTCAAAGATGTAGCGAGGGGTAATGGCTATATTGCCGGCACCTCCGGGCGCCGTGGAGATTATATCGGCCAGAGCTCCAAGCCTCAGGTAATGCTCCCCGAAACGCGTGCCGATTCCCGCCTCAGTCTTTATGTGGGCCTCCTTCCCCATCGGGGCCTGCATGAGGGTGCTGCGGTTTCTGACAATATAGTACAGCCTTGCGCCAGGGTCTCCTTCCAGCCTGAGGCCAAGGTCCAGGGCGTTGAAGGAGTCCTTTTGATCTGCCTGTCTGGAAGCGAAGATGTTGCGGTACCTGATGTCGCCCTCCAGGCGGCCTCCGGTCCATGTATAGAGGGCGTTTACACCGGCAACGGTACGCATGTTCAAGCCTTTCCATTGGGTGCCGTCATGAAGGAACCAGCCTCCCTGAGGGCCGATATTCCTGAATGAGCCCAGATATGAGTTGTGGTCTGCGTAGAGATTGAGCTTGAAAAAGTCTTTCCGTACGGGGTTCCAGACAAGCGTGAGTTCAGGGTGAACGGTATAGCCGGCACCGCCGCTGAGATACAGCGTGGATTCCCCCGTAGAGCGTTTTGTGGGCCTGAGCTCCACCAGATAGGGCTTGAACTCATAGGCGCCGCGGTAAGGCACGCTGAGAGCGGAATAGTCAAGGTCCAGATTGAAGCGCAGCACGGAATCCGGCAGCTCCATGAGCTGGGAGGGCTTTTCCACAGCTCCCGCCTGCTGGGCGTAGGTATTGGTGACAACCACCGTAGGGTCCAGATTCTGTGCGCGGAGGCCTGCTCCAAAGACAAGGAACATTAAGGCCGATATGATAAGCTTTCTCATTCTATTTCTGAAGTTTACGGAGCCTGAGCTCTACCTGGTCAAGTACGTCGTCCTGAGGACCTTCGGGGGTGTAACCGTCACGGATGCTTTCAAAGGTTGCACGGGCCTGGGCCAGTTCACCTTTCTCTGCGTAAGTGTCTCCAAGCACTATGAATGCCTTGGCAAGCCAGTAGTTCTGGCCGGCGGCCTTTGCGGAGAAGGAGAACACATCTTCAGGGATACCCTCAAAGGCACCGCGGTCATACTGGTCCTGGATGAGGATATATGCGGCCTCTGCTCCTTCAGACGTGGAAGGATCTGCGCTAAGGGCACGGAAATCGGCCAGGGCAAGATCTCTGCGGCTGGTGCTCATGTATGACTTTGCCCTTACGTAGAGAGCCTCCCTTTCAAGGGCGGAATCACCGGATTTCATATCAACTACACCACGTGCGCAGACAAGGGCGTCTTCCCACTGGCGGGCTTTGAAGGCGGAGCGCATAAGGCCAATAGTTGCAAGTTTTTTGTTTGCATCCATCTTGGCCGTCTCCTTTAC
>CACXNH010000050.1 GCA_902768955.1 uncultured Bacteroidia bacterium
CGGGCAACGGCGTCGTGGAAGGACATCCTCTCATCTCCGTTGATTATCTGGCCACCGTTCATGGAGGCATCCTGCGCAGGATTCCACATCTTGAAATTGAGTTTTGCGCTCTCTGAAAGGAGGGCCTCACACTCATCTATGTAATCCGGGATGGTCTGAAGCTGCGGCAGGAGTTCCCTGATGCGATCCCTTGTCTTTTGAAGGAAAGCCGGGTCCTGGAACAGGCGGTCATACCAGATGGCGTGACGGTTTATGAGGCGCCTGTCGCCACCAGTAGTGTCAAACGTAAGCACTCCCCAGTCAAAGTCCCAGCAGGGGCCGGCGGTGAGTTTTCCGTTCTTATCTTTGTGCATGAAAACGCTGCCGGGGTTACCCAGTTCATGGTTTGTCATCACCTCAAAGACTATCCAGTAATCTATGAAGGAATCCACATCCAGATACTTTGCATAGCCGTTTTCAGGGTCCTTGAAGTTACTGCCATAGAGGGTGTTGGAAACGGTGGTGATATAGCTTTTGATATAAGCCTTCCTTTCCTGGGTGAGTTCCGTGGGCTCTTCAGGGTCCGGATGCTTCACGGCAAACGGAATGTTGTGGTCTTTCCACTGGAAAACATTGTCATAGTGGAAATCAAGTTCAAGTAGATAACCGTCTTTCTTGTCAATGTTTATACGGTCTCCGTCCACCCTCACCTGCTCAATGAGGAGGTAGTTCCCCACATGCTTGCCGTTAAGGACAAGCTCCACAGGCCGGCAACGTGGCGTCCAGGCAAGGCGCGTCATGGATGACACCTTCATTGCCACCATATTGCGCATCATAGTGCGGTCCATGAAGTTTGCCAGGAGCACCCACCGCTTGTGAGAGGGATATCCTAACACGGGGGCCTTTTCTTGCAGTTTCACAAGATAGGGTTTCTTGGGCCAGGACCAGGTAGTGTTTCCACGGCCGCGGATACTGCAGTTTACGTCGGAAATGCTCTCTACGGCATTCTGGTCGCAGACTGAAAACAGGGCGCTTACATAATTTTCCTTTGAGGTTATAGCCTTTCCCCCTTCCGTATCTACAAACACCACAGGAAGGCCGGTGTGGACCATTCCGGGCCTGGGCCGGGGCGGATCTTCACCCTTAACCACAAAGGACTTGGACCCGAAGAACGAATCCCCGCCTGTCTGGATGTAGAGTTTTGCCGTAACCTGAAACCCTTTGTCCGCGGCATCGCTCTGAATGACGGCCACATAACTTCCCGGGGTTCCATCGGCCTGAAAAGAATCCAGATGGAAAAGGGTGGGCGGATTGCCGTCCGTGCCCTTTATCTGCACCTTTTCAAACTTGTAGTCCGCATCCTCAACCCTGAAATGAAGGGTTGCGCTGCCGCCCGGCTCCATAACAATAGGGTCGTCAAGGATGGTGATGGACTTAAGTGAAGGCGCAGAAGACTCTTCCTGATGTTGAGGGTTTTCCTCTTCTGGTGCCGGCTCCGGAGCCTTGGTGCAGCAGAGAGCAAATGCCAGAGTGGCGACGTATGCGAGGATTCTTTTCATAGAGTGTGCTAAGTTACTCAATTCTATTATAATTAACAAGGTAATACGACAACTGTCATTCGTCCCTATATACGTCTTTTCGTCCCTAATCCGTTGAAACGTAAAAACTTTTTTTGTGATTCTTGCTATTCTGCAAAAGGCTGCCGATCTTCCGCCAATAAATAAATATTTGTTGTATCACAAAAATGTGTTATATTTGCGATGAAATGGAGTGAGATGACAAGACTGGCCAAACAATATGGTTGGTATAAACACAGATCTGGAGCCAAGCACGATATTTACATGCACCCAGACAAGAAAGAAACAATCCAGTTGGAGAGACATCTAAGTCAAGAAGTCAGACCGGGATTAATGAAAAGGTTGATAAAAACAATAACAGAGAACTGATATGGGCAAGATTACCGTTGTGATAGAAAAGGACGAAAACGGATTCGGCGCTTTCACAAAAAACATCAAGTCGGTCATTATTGGCGAGGGCGCCACTGCCGCTGAGGCCAAACAAGACTTCCTGAATTCCTTTCAGGAGGTGTTGGAATCTTATGATTCAGCATCGGATATTCCGGCAGAACTGCTTAATCCGGAGTTTGAATACAAGTACGACGTTTCTGCGTTTTTTGATTTGTTCGAGTTTCTCAACGTATCAAAACTGGCAAAACGAATCGGGATCAATCCATCGCTGATGAGACACTACAAACTTGGCGACACTTATATATCAGACTCCCAGGCCAGGAAGATCGAATCCGGAATTCACGAAATTGCCCGCGAATTGCTAAGTGTCACATTATGAGGAGATTAAAAGTATAGCGGTGCACCAAAAAGTGCACCGCTATACTTTTAACTCGGTGATAATCAGTCTTTTTGGAAAACGCGGACGTAATCCACTTCAAAGATAGCAGGAAGTTTTGAATCCTCCATGTTTCCGCCCATATATCCGCCGTAAGCCAGATTAAGCTTTAGATAGAAGGGTGTGTAGAAGGGCCAGTGGTCACAAGGATGCGTTTCACAGGCTTCTGATGGCGTTTTCTATCTCTTCGCGCCTTGTCTCCGGGATTACCGGAGAAAGGAAGGAGATCATCTGGAGGGACTGAGCTTCCTTGTGGGGAATGCCACGGGAGCGCATATAGAAAAGTTCATCTTCATTAAGGCGGCCAACGGTGGCGCCGTGGGAACACTTCACGTCATCGGCATAAATCTCAAGCTGGGGACGGGTTTCCACCTTGGCGGAATCAGAGAAAAGAATGTTGTGGTTTTCCTGGAAGGCCTGAGTCTTCTGGGCGTCCGGGGCCACCACTATGGTGCCGTGGAAGGAGACGTTTGAAGTGCCTCCCGCAATGCCGTTCACAAGCTGGGTGCTGCGGCAGCCGGGAGCCCTGTGGTGCACCAGGATGCGGAAATTCACTTTTTCATCGGCCTTGCAGAGGTAGAGGGCCTTGAGGATGAGTTCCGCCCCGGGGCCGATAAGGTCTACGGCTACGTCAATGTCCCTGGACTCTCCCGGCAGCACCACGTATTCCAGTTCAAGTTTTTCTCCAGTCTTGACGGTGAAAACGGGAGATTCTTCGCTTCGCTCAGAATGACAGGGGTGTTCCTCTGAATGACAGGGGTGGGACTCAGAATGACAGGGGCGGGACTCAGAATGACAACTGTCATCCTGAGGAGCAGAGCGACGAAGGATCTCAAACGGGTCAATATACCTTCCGTGTCCCATACTAAAACTGGTCAAATCCTTCAGATTCAATCGCTTGAATGAGTTCCTTCCCGCCGGTTTTAACTATGCGGCCGTCCTTAAGGACGTGCACAAAGTCCGGCTGTACGTACTCCAAAAGCTTGTGGTAGTGAGTAACTATGATGGCGGATTTTTCCGGGCTCCGGAGGGCATTTACGCCATCGGCCACAATCTTGAGGGCGTCCACGTCAAGGCCGGAATCGGTCTCGTCAAGGATGCTCAGGGACGGGTCCAGCATTGCCATCTGGAATATCTCATTGCGCTTTTTCTCTCCTCCGGAAAAGCCCACGTTCACCTCACGCTTTGCAAATTCCGGCTTCATCTTGAGGAAAGCCATCTTCTCCTTCTGGAGTTTCAGGTAATCCCCTGCCTTGAGCTCCTCCAGGCCTGCTGCGCGGCGTTTGGCGTTCACTGCCGCTTTCATGAAAGCGGTTATGGTGACTCCGGGAATCTCAATGGGGTACTGGAAACTGAGGAAAAGCCCCGCCCAGGCGCGTTCTTCCGGACTCATTTCAAGGAGATCCCTGCCGCCGAAACTCACGCTGCCCTCCGTGACAGTGTAACCGGGACGGCCCGTAAGGACTGCCGCCAGGGTGCTTTTACCGGCACCGTTGGGGCCCATCACGGCGTGGATTTCCCCGGGGGCTATTGAAAGGTCCACCCCTTTCAGGATTTCCTTGTCCTCTACGGAGGCATGAAGATTCTTTATCTCAAGCATTGCGTTTTTGTTAACTTCTTTATTATCAGTCTTTTATAACTTTTACTCCTGTCTGTTTTGACTGGAGTAAAATGCGTAAACGCCACATAATCAAGCTTTTAGCGATTACGGGCATAGAGCTTCCTCCAAGTAATAAGTGACCAGATGCCGTTTACAAGGTACAGGCTGCTCACAATGGGCATGAATACGTTGCCAACGCTTATGTGAAGGATGAGCTGGCTTATATTGACAAGCAGCCAGGCAATCCAGCAGTCCCATTTCTTAAGGGCCGACAGGAGCTGCGCCATAAGGATGAGAACCGTCACCGTGCAGTCAAGGTAAGGATGGGGGTCAGAGGGAAACAGAGTGTCAAGTATCCAGCCCCAGAGGCCGGCTACAATGAGCACTGCGCTTATGCTCATTATGCGCCAGGGCCAGCTGAGCATGCTTACCTTGAGGTCTCCCTTCTCAGTGGCTTCTTCCTTTTTGGGATGCGTCCAGCGCCAGTGGCCCAGGATGTTGATGGCAAGGGAAATGGGCTGCAGAAGCAGGCTGGCGTAGAGGTTCCTGTTCCAGAACAGGAAGAAGAGCGCCGCCGTATAAAGGTAGCCAACCCAGAAATTGTACTTTGAATTGCGGCCGGCAAGCACAACGCACGTGAGCCCCAGAATACTGGAAATCAGGTCTATAAGCAGTACCGGGCGCCCGGCAAGGGTGAATATTATAGTATCAAACATTTTTCTATTTAAGATTCTTCGCTTCGCTCAGAATGACAGATACATTTAACCCTCAGAATGACAAATACATTTAACCCACAGACCCTTCCAAGGATACCTGGAGAAGTTTTTGAGCCTCAACGGCAAACTCCATGGGGAGACGGGAAAGGACTTCGCGGGCATAGCCGTTCACAATGAGGCCCACTGCTTCCTCAGGGTCCAGGCCTCTCTGGTTGCAGTAGAAGAGCTGGTCCTCGGAAATCTTTGAGGTGGTGGCCTCGTGCTCCACCGTGGCCGATGGATTGGCACTCCGGATATCCGGAAACGTATGGGCGCCGCAGAGGGAGCCTATCAGGAGACTGTCGCACTGGGAGTAGTTGCGGGCATTCTGCGCGCCGGAAGCCATTCTCACAAGGCCGCGGTAACTGTTCTGGCTCACCCCGGCCGATATTCCCTTGCTCACGATGCGGCTCTTTGTGCCGCGGCCAAGGTGGATCATCTTGGTGCCGGTATCGGCCTGCTGATGATTGTTGGTGACGGCCACGGAGTAGAATTCAGATGAGGAAAAATCCCCTTTCAGTATGGTGGAAGGGTATTTCCAGGTGATGGCGCTGCCGGTTTCAACCTGCGTCCAGGAGAGGTGGGAGCCTTCCCCCTTGCAGATGCCGCGCTTGGTCACAAGGTTAAGGATTCCGCCCTTGCCGTCAGCGTCTCCGGGGTACCAGTTCTGGACCGTGGAGTACTTTACATCTGCCCCTTTTTCAACTATTATCTCTACCACGGCGGCGTGGAGCTGCTGCTCGTCTCTCATTGGGGCGGTACAGCCTTCCATATATGAAACGTAGGAGTCTTCATCGGCCACAATAAGCGTGCGCTCAAACTGACCGGTACCGCGCGCGTTGATGCGGAAATAGCTGGAGAGTTCCATGGGGCAGCGGACACCCTTGGGGATGTAGCAGAATGAGCCGTCGGAGAAAACCGCGCTGTTTAGGGCCGCAAAGTAGTTGTCACTGGCCGGAACAACGCTTGCGAGGTACTTACGGACAAGGTCCGGGTGCTCTTTCACGGCTTCAGAAAAGCTGCAGAATATGATGCCTTTTTCCGCCAGGGTTTTCCGGAAAGTGGTGGTGACGGAGACGGAATCGAACACAGCGTCTACGGCCACAACGCCTGCAAGGACATCGCGCTCCTTGAGAGGAATTCCCAGTTTATCAAAGGTTTCGGCAAGTTTGGGGTCTATCTCCTTGGGGCGGTCCTTGTCCTTTTTTGGGGCGGCAAAATAGATTATGTCCTGGTAATTGATTTCCGGCATATCAAGATGCGCCCAGTCCGGCTGGGGCATGTTCTGCCACTTCCTGAGGGCATCCAGGCGGAATTCAAGGAGCCACTGAGGCTCTTCCTTTCGGGCCGATATCATACGCACGATGTCCTCGTTCAGTCCCTTTGGGATGAACTCCTGCTCCACATCCGTCACAAAGCCTTCCTTGTAATCGGCCTTGGTAAACTCCTTTATGATATCATTAGGCATAGGAGTACAAAGATAACACTTTATTCTTTCCCTTTCACAAAAATCATGGCCATCAGCGGCAGGGCCAGGATTGCCATTGTGGCGCTTATGGGAAGGTAGATTCCAAAATTGACGTACTGCACCACAAGATAGGTAATAAGAAGAAGGCCGATACCCATGGCGCTGCTGATAACGTAATGCTTCCGGATATCCGTACTCTTGCAGATGAGGCGGCTTAGGTTTGGAACGCCGAGGGAGATGAAGCCGATGGGGCCGCAGATGCTCACGGCGCTTGTTACAAGGCACATTATGGCAAGAAGGAGCCAGGCCTTGTCACGGTTAGGGATTTCAATCTCTTCCCTGAAATGGCGGGTAAGCCTGCGTGCCTGCCAAAGGGCTACGCCAAGGCCGACGGCAAACAGCACCAGGGAGAAAAAGATGTCCCCGGTGGTCACACCTTCAAGTCTGAAATTGGCCGCACCCCAGAGGTAATACTGCTTCAGGAGGTCTCCTGTGGGCGCATTTGTAACCACTATGGTTCCAAGGGAGCCTATGAAAGTTCCGAAGAGAATACCAAAGGTAATGAGCTGCTGGGTGTTCACTTTAAGCGTCACAAAGTAGCACACCAGCGTGCAGATGAGCGTGCAGATAAAACTTCCCACAGTGAGAGAGCACCATCCGGACATTGTGGCCGCTGCCGCTCCAAGACAGGCTGCTGAGCCCAGACCAAGCGAATACACATCCCCAAGCTGGTTTCGCCACAAATACTGCATCTGGATGCCGCCAACCGGCAGGGCAATTCCGGAAATAAGAACGTATAGAAGACTCAGTAGCATGGTGCAAAGATACGTGAAAAATGATTATATTCGCAACATGAAAAAATTATTGACCCTTATTGCCGCCGTGAGCGTGGCGCTTTCGGCTTTTGCGCAGAAAATAGAGACTCACGCCCTCCACAGCAATATCCTGGACGTGGACCAGAACTACAACGTGTACCTTCCGGCAGGGTATAATCCCGCCAATCACTATCCTCTGATTGTCCTTCTTCACGGTCTTTCAGACGACTATACCGCCTGGAAAGACCGTGGGCGCGTGGACTGGGTGGCAAACGAACTGATTGCCTCCGGAGAATGCGTTCCGTTTGTTATTCTTATGCCAAACGCCGGCAATGCCAACATCCACGCCTACCAGAACGGCTATTTCAACGTTCCGGGGTGGTCCTATGAGGATTACTTCTTCAAGGAACTCCTCCCCGCCGTTGAGGCCAAATTCAACTGCGGCGGCAGTAAGGGCCAGAGGGCCATTATGGGCCTTTCAATGGGCGGCGGCGGCTCAGTGGTGTATGCCCAGCATCACACGGATATGTTCTCCAGTTGCTATGCTATGAGCGGCTGGATGGACAACGCTCACAGGCAGGTCTGGGCCGATATCCCGGAAGGCAGCAAGTTCCCCGCAACTGAACAATCGGTTACGGAGAATTCTGCCATCAGATATGTAGAAAAAGCCACTCCGGAAACCCTGGAGCGGCTTAAAACCGTAAAATGGTTTGTGGACTGTGGAGACGACGACTTTATCCTGTACCTGAGCCTTGATTTCTACCGCGCCATGCGTGACGCCGGCGTTCCGGCGCAGCTGCGCGTGCGTGACGGTGTCCACAACTGGGAATACTGGCACCTCAGCCTCCGCTGGGCTCTGCCCTTTGCGTCCAGGAACTTTAGCATTTAGTACCCTTCAGTTCACCAAGGGCGGTAAGTGCCGTTACAAGGTAGCGGCGGGTAAGGGCGGGCTCTTCTTCGCCGGTGACCAGAATGCCGTTGTCAAGGGCGTAGAGCTCTCCAAGCAGTTTCTCTATGAAACTCTTGTAATTGAAGCCCATCAGGGTCTTGTCATCGTTTTCAAGGACAAAGAACACGGGACCGTAAACCTCTTCCCCGGCAATCAGGGTGCCGGCACGGTTTAGTTTTGGACTGGCCCAGTAATCTTTATTTGCGTATATCATAATGAGGCTCCATCCGCCGCTGAGGCCAAGTTTGGAGTTGAGGTAATCCAGATTCTTTGATGTCCTGTGGAAACGGAGGGTTTCGGCATCCTGGAACCACGCAAAGACCTTGTCCCTCACCTTGGCCTGTCTGTCGTACTGGACAAAACCAACGTAGCCGTCGCAGATACTTTCATTGACGCGCCTGTAACTGATTGTCACGCAGGTTTGCTGGTCAAGCTTAATGTCGGATTCTTCTTTTGCCGCAGCGTTTGAAGAGGATGAGCCGCCCTCAAGGTTGTGGTCCGGAAGACCGCACTTTTCCTGGATGTCCCAGTAGAGGCTTTTTTCGTTCTCCTCAAGATTTCCATCGGCCACGATGGTCTTCACAAAGAAATTGGAAGTCCACTGCTTTTCCTCCGGGCCGAATGCGGCAATGTGCTGAAGGGCTACCTGGGGGCTCATCGCCATACCGTCATTTATATACTCCTTCAGGAGATCCTGCTTACCCTCAAAGTTATACTGGTCAGTGATTGCCTTCACTATAGCCTGCATTTCGTCGTCGGAGACGTTTCCGTCGGCGTTTGCAAGGTGGACGGCCAGGCAGATTACGGACGCGAGGTCTTCGTAAGATAGATTTAGTGTTGCCATAATGTGTTAGTATCAATTGTTTTATGCAAAGATAGCATTTCTACACAAATGGCAATACTATTTTCAATTATATGCTCAACTTCTCTCCGAAACGGGCAGAAGCGGCCGGATCAATGATAGAACAGAAATCCAAAGTACAGGCGGGGGCCGTGGGGCAGGAGCCGGGACTCACTGAGGGCGCAGAGATAGTCCACCTTGAGGGTGAGGTGCATAGGGCCCGAGACTATGAAGTCGCAGCCCACAAAGGGGTCTATGGCCATAAAACCCTGCCTGTGGAAGCGGGAGCCGTCAATTGGTGCCCAGGCCGGATCCGGCTCCTGAAACATCAGGAGCGTTGTCATGGCTCCGCCGCCAAGAGTGAGGCCGGCGTAGGGCTGGAACTTTCCAAGGACCGTGTAGAAATCGGCCAGGAGGCCTCCCCAGCCGTATTTTAAGTAACTGCCGTTGCCCCGCTGGTTAAGCGTGGAGACATAGCCCTCGGAGCCCACACGGAAGTGCTCTCCGATGTGCAGGCGGATTACTCCGCCAATACCCAGAGGCGCGCCCTTGGCATCATATCCAATGGCGTCAAGGCTCCCGGAAAGGAACCCCGTATGCACCATCATACCACCGTCAAAACCGTTCAGGAGTTTCTTTTCCTGAGCCTGCGATGCTACCGATAGTATTAGCAGCGCGGCTACGATGATAATCCTTTTCATACTCTGCTTCTTTTAATAAACCGGCAGGCGGCGAAGATGAGCATTGGGCCAAGACCGGAATAGAATGATGCCGTGAACTCTGCCGGAACGCCGGGAATAAACTTCAGAGCCACTCCAAGGCAGGACATAAACACAATCAGGACCCATCCCCGCAGCGGAAACGTATGCCAGAACGTGGTCTTTTCCGGAAGCGCAGCTATCCTTGCCGAGTATCTGTCCACTATCCTTGAAAACATAAAGAAGAACCCCGCAAGGACAAGTGCCGTGATGAGAAAAAGCCACCAGAGTTTATCCTGGGGCATCGTGAGATAGGCCCTCAAACCTTTTACAGCAATGATAACTCCGGGAATTCCCCAAAGCGCCGCCGCTATGTAGTATAGATATAGCCTTTTCATACAGAGTTATTTACCCTGCAAAGATGAGGATAACTAACGGTATTTTTTAGGCCGATAGACGCAGCGATTAGGATTATCTATGCTTTCTGCGTCGCAGGCCAGATGCTGAAACGTCGCAGGTTAGATGCTAGAACGTCGCAGGTCTGCAAAAAACGCCGGACCTGCGACACTATTTTGCCCTTGAGGCCGATTTGCGTCGCAGGTGACAGCAAAAATGCAGACCTGCGACACTTTGCTCCCTGACCTGCGACGCCTATACGAAAAAAGAGACCGGACCGGTCTCTTTTTTTAGTACCCAGAGCGGGAGCACTA